>CAYNNW010000143.1:0-6107 GCA_964398435.1 uncultured Gaiellales bacterium
GCGAGGAGTATGGGACTCAGGTGCTGGTCGAGGCCGGGCACCTCGGCGACTTTGTCATCTGCGGAGAGCCGACCGACATGCACATCGGCGTTCAGGCAAAGGGCGTCTACGATGTTCGTCTCGACGTTGACGGTCGTTCTGCCCATGGCGCAACCCCGTGGCTGGGGGTCAACGCGATCGTCAAAGCGATGGACGTTTTCGATCGCCTTCAATCCCTGCCATTTGCAGGGGAATCGTCTCGATTCTTCGATCGTCCCTCGATCAACCTCGGGCGCATTCGAGGTGGCGGTCGGCTGAACCAGGTTCCGGATCGGTGCACGATCGAGGTTGATATTCGATATCTCCCTGAGCAGCCGATCGACGAGATTCGAGCACAGATCACCGGGTTACCCGGGTGCAGCGTCAAGGAGCTTCACTGGCAGCCACCGGCAAAGGTGAGTGTCTCGAACGAGTTTGTGCAGCTGCTCCAGACATCTGCGCAGAGCGCAACGCGCCACGAGGTGCGACCAGTCGGCCGCGACGGGACCAACGACGGTGTGCACTTCCTGGTGCGCGGCATCCCCAGCGTTGAATTCGGGCCAATCGGCTACGGGCATCATGGCCCGGATGAGCGCGTCTCGATCGAATCGCTACAGTCATACCGCACTGCGTTGCGGGGTTTTCTCGAGCAGGTGGCAACCAGGCGTGACACGCTTGTCGGCCTCACGGTGCCAACCCACCCCGGAGCTGGTCGGAGCGACGAGCGTCCCCTGCTATAGTTCGCCGCCGAGCCCCCCACGGCATGGGTATCCGACGTACCGGTGTCGTGTGGGATCGCTACGCTTTCTGCATGGTTCCTCTGCCCCCGACACGCGAACGTCAGCTCCAGGGTGCCGTCCAGCGGCGCCCACTTCCCGACCCGGCAACCACGGTTGTCGTACCGGGTGGAGCTGGTCACACTCCGCCACCGCGCCGGCGTCGATGGGTGCGTGTCGTACTCATTGTTCTGGCGATCATGCTTGCAGCTGCTCTTGGCGCTGCCGCGACAACGTTCTACGTCACCAAGAATGAAGTCGAGCAGCTGCTGACGCCGAAGACAAAGCAGACCAAAGAGGCGCAGAAGAAGCTTGCACCACCACTCCCCGGGCGGCCTGTCAACGTTCTCGTGATGGGTTCCGACCATCGCAGCGGAACCGACGTCACGGACAAGCGCAGCGATACCATCCTGCTCGTGCGGCTCGATCCCAAGCGCAAGTCGATCAGCATGCTGTCGTTCCCGCGAGATCTGTGGGTTCCCATCCCCGGGCATGGATCGGCCAAGATCAATGACGCGTTCAGCTACGGTGGGCCCGCACTGACTGTGCAGACGATCAAGGACCTGACCGGTCTTGAGATTCATAACATCGCGGTCATTGACTTCAAGGGCTTCAAGCAGCTGATCAATACGCTCGGTGGCGTGTATGTCGACGTGGACCGCCGCTACCACCATGACAACAGCCTTGGTGGGAATTTTGCGGAGATCAGTGTCAACGAGGGGTATCAGCTCCTCAGTGGTGATAACGCACTGGCCTATGCACGGTTCCGTCATACTGACTCCGATTTCCACCGGATTGCGCGTCAACAGCAGCTGTTGACCGGGCTCAAGAAGCAGATCAATGCATCGTCGGTCGCGCGAAACGTTCCCGGACTGTTTGACGTCGTCAAGCGAAATACCGACATGGCAGCCGGCGGAAATGGCCAGGTCAGCACACGCCAGGTCATCGATTACATGCGACTGGCGCTGGCCCTCAAGGCGAATGGCATCTACCAGGTTGAGTTGAATGGTGGGCTGGGAACGGCAGCCAACGGTGCCAGCATTGTTGAGGCTGATCAGGCGACGATTCGAGCCGCTGTTGACCAGTTCCTCAACCCGGATAAGAACGCCCAGAACAAGACCGTCAGCCGCATTGCCGGCACCGGCGATGCCCCAGGTGACACAGCAACGGATGCGGGGGCAGCTGACAAGAAGCCACAGCTTCCGCCGCCGTCGCGCGTTCGGGTTGAGGTTCGAAATGGCAATAACGTTCCCGGGGCAGCTGGAGCAGGCGCAGCGGCGCTGAAGGCGGCCGGGTACGACTCGTTTGCCCAGCGCGGAACTGCCGGAATGGCTGATCGCCAGGACTATCCGGTCACGCGGATTCAGTACGCGAACGCCGCTGATCGTGCACTTGCCGAGCGACTCGCCGAACTTATTCCTGGGAGCATGGTCATGCAACGCACGGCAGCGAACCAGAGTGATGCGAAGTTGCTGGTGATCATGGGACGCAAGGGCGAGATCCGCGCTGGAACATCGAGCTCGACAGCGGCTGACAACTCGGTGCCTGTCCCCGAGACGGCAAAGCCGGAGAGCAGCCGTGTGCCGCCGCCTGCCAAGCCCGCCGTCGTTCGCGATCGCGAGTACGGGTTGGAGGAGTTCCGCGGGCTGCGTGGCCGAACATCGGTACCACTGATGTACCCAACCGTCCGCGAGCAGGGATCGACGTACGAGTTCCCGATTCGCTCGTATCGGATTCTCAAGGGCAAGACCCGCTACCCTGCCTATCGACTGGTTGCGAAGACATCGGCAGGCGACTACTGGGGCCTGCAGGGAACGATGTGGCCAGATCCACCGCTGTTGGCGGATCCCACTCGTGAGGTCAGCAAGGGTGGGCGTACCTACATGTTGTACTTCAACGGCACCAAGTTGCACCGTGTTGCCTGGCGCCAGGATGGAGCAACGTATTGGGTGACAAATTCGCTGCTCGACAAGCTGTCGAACGAAACGATGATGGCGATCGCGGTCGGCATTCGCCCAGTGCCGCGCCGTCGCTGACGGTCAGCGAGGGAAGCTGATGGGGAGCGAACGAAGCCCGATCGGAGTCATCGGCGTTGGCTACGTCGGCCTGGTGACGGCAGCCTGTTTTGCGGAGTTGGGTCACCATGTCTGGTGTCGGGACATCCTGCCCGAGCGCGTGGCGCTGCTTCAGGGCGGAGGCGTTCCGTTCCACGAACCCGGACTGTCGGAACTGATCGTCCGAAACAGTGAGCGTCTGCACTTCACCACGGACATTGGTGAGGTGATCGAACAGACCGACATCCTGTTCGTGTGCGTCAATACGCCACCGACCTATTCCGGGGACGCCGACCTTCGCGATGTTGAGACCGTGATGGCCGAGGTAGCGGCCTGCGCAAACGATGTCACCGTCGTGATGAAGAGCACGGTCCCCGTGGGGACGGGAGCCCGGCTGCGACAGATGCTCGAGCGGCGCGGGGTTGCTGAAGTGTCGTACGTCTCCAACCCCGAGTTTCTTCGCGAGGGGGAGGCAGTCAGGGACTTCATGAACCCTGACCGGGTTGTTATCGGCAGTGACAACAGTGAGGCTGTGGCCAGGATCGCAGCCCTGCACGAGCCGCTCAATGCGGAGATTCTCGCGACTGACACCGCAACTGCGGAGATGATCAAGTACGCGTCGAATGCGTTTCTTGCGACCAAGATCAGCTTCATCAACGAGATCGCGAATGTGTGTGAGGAGACAGGAGCAGACGTCACTGTTGTTGCACGAGGGATGGGGCTTGATAACCGGATAGGCCCGTCGTTCCTTCGCGCGGGAATTGGATTCGGTGGTTCGTGTTTCCCCAAGGACGTGGCTGCGCTCAAACAGATCGCCGGGAACTCCGGCTATCACTTCCAGCTGCTCAACGCGGTCATCGAGGTCAATGAACTGCAGAAGCGGCGCGTCATCGGCAAGCTCGAGAAGCACCTCGGCACGCTCGTCGGCAAGCGCATCGCGCTGCTCGGCCTCGCGTTCAAGCCGAACACCGATGACATGCGCGAAGCTGCCAGTCTGGTGCTCGGATCTCGGCTGCTGGCTGAGGGGGCGATCGTCCGGGCACACGATCCCATCGCCGGGGCTGCAGCAGTTCCGCTGATGCACGGCGTCGACGTCATGGACGATGTCCATGCCGCGCTGCGGGGTGCGGACGCTGCGATCCTTGTGACCGAGTGGCCTGAGTACCAGCAGCTGGATCTTGCTGACGTCGCCCGCGAGATGCGCACTCCGCTGCTGATCGACGGACGCAATGTGTTCGACCCGGACGCCGTTGCGGCTGCCGGGCTCACCTATGAGGGCATTGGGCGAGCGGCGCGGCTCGCGACGCCCCCGGCTCGTCGAAGTACCGACCGCCAGGACACGGCGGCAACCGAGGCGCTCTGAGATGGGGTTGGCGGCCGTTGTGCTGGTCGGCGGCGTCGGTTCGCGGCTGCGCCCGCTGACTGACATTCGGCCCAAGCCAATGCTGCCAATTGTTGACGAGCCGTTCCTTGCACACCAGCTGGCATTGCTGAGACGCCATGGCATCGTCGACGTGACGTTCGCGTGTGGGTTCCTTCCCCAGAAGATCGTGGCTGGGTTTGGTGACGGATCCTCGATCGGAATGCGACTGTCATACGTCGTCGAGCCGGAACCGCTTGATACGGCTGGTGCTATCGGATTTGCAGCGCGGACGATCGAGGACGACGGGTCTGAGCTGCTGGTCTGCAACGGTGACATTCTCACCGGGCTCGATATTGCCGGGCTCGTCGCAGCCCACCGCGCAGCCAACGCCACCGCAACGATTGCCTGCACCGAAGTTGAGGATCCGTCCCGCTACGGATTGGTTCAGATCGATTCAACGGGTGCGGTCGAGGCATTCATTGAAAAGCCGGGCCCTGATGGGCCTGCAGCTCCAGCGGGTGTTCGATCGATCAACGCCGGAACATATGTGTTCGAACGGTCGGTCCTTGAGTTGATCCCGGAGAACCAGCGGTGCAACCTGGAACGCGAGATCTTCCCGCAGCTCGTTGGTGCGGGACTGCACGCCGTGGTATCTGATGCGTATTGGAACGACATCGGGACGTTCCCCAGCTACCTGCGTGCGAACGTTGACATGCTGCGAGGCAGAGTCGAGGGGGCTGGGGGGGACGCTGGTGCTGCGTACTCGTCTGACACCGCTCGTGCACACACCGGTGTGTCTCCGGAGGCCGTGATTGAAGGGCCGGTGTGGATCGGTCCGGACGCCGTCGTTGAGAGCGGTGCACATATCGGGCCCGACGCCGTGATCTGTGCTGGCGCGCGTGTCGGACACGGTGCACGGGTCGTCAGATCGGTCGCCCTGGAAGGGGCGACGATTGACGCCGAGGCGCAGGTCGTCGACTCAATCCTGGGAGACGAATCGCGCGTGGATGCACGTTGCAGCGTTTCTGATGCCTCCGTAATCGGACCACGCCAGCGCGTTCAGGATACGATCGTCCGCGGTCGCATTGATCCGCCACTCGGTTGAAGGGGAACGTCAGATGATTGCAGGCATCGATACGGACAGGATGTACGAGGCCGTTGGAACGCTGCCCGATCAGATTCCTGACGGAGTTGAGCGCGCCAGTGCGGTGCGTGACCAGATCGTCGAGGCGGTTGCAGGGCGCACACCGCGGACGCTGATCTGTGCCGGAATGGGCGGATCGGGAATCGGAGCAGAACTCGTTGCTGCGCTTGCTTCCATCGCATGTCCGGTGGTCGGCCTTCGGGATGCCGTGCTGCCGGGCTGGGCCGGGGGCGAGGACATGGTTGTCTGCACCAGCTACTCCGGTGGGACCGCGGAGACGCTTGCGGTCTACGACGATGCGCGCGCGCGTGGCGTACAGGTGGTGGCGGTGATCAGCAGCGGAGGCGAGCTGGTTGCGCGAGCCCAGGCCGACGGGATTCCAGTTGTCGATATCCCCAGCGGCATGCAGCCGCGGGCGGCTGCCGGTGTGTTGAGTGCCGGGTTGGCTGCAGTTGCGGCTGCAGTCGGCGTGGTCGGCGATCTGGACGGTTTCGTGCACCGGGCCGCCGCGGGTGCCCGAACAGCCGTTGCGCAGCACAGCGGCGGTCCAGGAACAGGGCCGGCCGCAGAGATAGCGGCTCAGATCGACGGGTGCCTGCCGGTCATCTATGGAGCCGGACACACCGCAGTGGTCGCGCAGCGCTGGAAGGCGCAGATCAACGAGAACTCGAAGCTGCCGGCGTGCGTCAACGTCTATCCCGAGCTCGACCACAACGAGATCGTTGGCTGGGAACGGGCCCGCGCACTTGCCG
>CAYNNW010000144.1:0-6050 GCA_964398435.1 uncultured Gaiellales bacterium
AAGATCCGGTCGGGCATTCTTGCCGGACGAATCGGTTGGTGCCTGCATCCACTCCATCGCGCCGAGCAGCGCGAACATGTTGCCGCCAGCGTTGCCCAGGGCGCGCGCGGCTATGAACTTGGCATCCGGAGCCACGCCGACGAGATTGTTGGCGTCATTGCCGACTGAGCTGCCGATCGTGTGGGTGCCGTGGCCGACGTCGTCGACCGGGTAGGTGGCATCCTTCTCGATGGCGTTGTAGAGGTTGTACGAGTGGTCCTGGGTTCCGTCGGCCTTTGTGCCGCGGTAGTTCGACTTGAGACCTGAGTGATCGGTGATCACGCCGGTATCGAGCGAACCGATGACGATGCCCGCACCGGTGATGCCCTGCTTCCAGGCGTCAGAGGCACCCATCCGCTTGACACCCCAGTCCATCATGACGTCGCCAGGGGCCGCGCCGGGGACGGCAGGCGCTGCCTGGCCAACCTGCGCCGCGCCTTCGATGGGGTTGACGTATGCGTCTGGCAGAACAGGGCTGACGATGCGCTCGTCCTCGACGATCGAGCGAACACCCGTCCCGGCGAGCAGCTTCAGCGCATCGGCGCTCGCGCCGCGAACGCGAATTGCGTTGAACGACCACAAGTGATCGACACCGGCAATGTTGCCGGACTTCTGCAGAGAATCGAGTACCGGAAGCTTGGCAGCAAACGTTTCGTCGTGAATCGTGTGCAGTGCCTTGGCAACGAGGGTCTTTCGGTCGCCGCCCCGCTGCATCTTCTCGGCAAGGTTCAGGTCGTCGTGTGCGCTGCGAACGGCGCGACCTTCGACCGGTCGAAAGAACACGATCGCGTCAACGGGCCCTGCCTGAGCATGCTTGAGCAGCTTGGGGTCGACTCGTCCCTCGAGGAATGGCAATGCTGATGCAGCTCTGGCTGCAGGTGCCGGCTGCCCACCGACTGATGGCATGGATGTCATGCGCATACTCCTTCCCGATCCAACTGCCAAGATTACGCGGATCTTCAGACACATGCGGCAGTCAGGTCAAGCAGGTCGCCGGACTCGACACGGCCTGTAGGATCGACCTGACCGATGACGTGCCGTAACCCCGCGGAGGTACAGCGTTCGATGCCGACGGCTATCCCCAGTGACGCCCTACAGGACGCGCTGATGTCCCCGCTTTCCGAGATCGATCCGCAGGTTGCCGCGATCATCGAGCGGGAGCTTGGGCGCCAGCGCGATTCGATCGAGCTGATCGCCAGCGAGAACTTCACGTATCGCGCTGCGCTGCAGGCTGCGGGGTCGGTGCTGACCAACAAGTACGCCGAGGGCTACCCGGGCAAGCGCTACTACGGTGGCTGCGAATACGTTGACGAGGCTGAGACGCTGGCAATCGAGCGCGCATGCGCACTGTTTGGCGCTGACCACGCGAACGTGCAGCCACACTCCGGGTCGCAGGCAAACATGGCTGCGTACTTCGCGCTTCTTGATCCCGGCGACACCGTGCTTGCGATGAAGCTTGACCATGGCGGTCATCTGACCCACGGCCACGGCGTCAACTTCTCGGGGCAGCTGTACAACTTCATTCCATACGGGGTTCAGGCCGAGGACGGTCGAATCGATATGGACGCAGTTCGTTCGCTTGCGCACGAGCACAAGCCGCGCCTGATTCTTGCTGGAGCATCGGCATATCCGCGAGCGATCGATTTCGCGCCGTTCCGAGAGATCGCCGACGAGGTAGGCGCGTACCTGATGGTCGATATGGCGCACTTCGCTGGACTGGTTGCGGCCGGGCTCCATCCCAATCCCGTTGAGCATGCCGACGTCGTTACAAGCACGTCGCACAAGACGCTGCGCGGGCCACGTGCTGGATTTGTTCTCTGCCGTTCCGAGCACGCAGCCGCAATCGACAAGGCCGCATTCCCTGGCATGCAGGGCGGGCCACTGTGTCACGTGGTGGCAGCCAAAGCTGTCTGTTTTGGACAGGCTGCGTCGCCGCAGTTCCGTGCCTATCAGCAGCAGGTCGTGACCAACGCGCGAGCACTCGGTGAGGAGCTTGCAGCAGGTGGTTGGCAGCTGGTCAGCGGTGGAACCGACACACACCTCGTGCTGGCGGATCTGCGGCCGATCGAGTGGACTGGCAGGGATGCCGAGCTGCGCCTCGACGAGGTCAGCATCACCGTCAATCGCAACGGCGTTCCGTTCGACACACTGCCTCCAACTGTTGCGGGCGGCGTTCGGGTTGGGACGCCAGCAGTCACAACGCGTGGGTTCGACGAGGCCGACATCCGTGAAACCGGGCGAGTCATGGTCGAATCGTTGCGTGAGGACGCTGATATGGAATCGCTGCGACAGCGCACTCGTGTGTTGCTCGATCGGCGCCCACTGTACACAGGGCTTGAAGGAGGCCACGCATGAGTGACACAGGATCGACCACAAGTGCCGTCGACGCACCAGCTGGTGGAGGGCGGACCGGACGCGTCGTTGAGGTGAACCATCCGCTGATCCGGCACAAGCTCGCTCTGCTGCGGAGCGTTGATACCGATACCCGCGACTTTCGGTCGCTGACGGGCGAGATCGCAAATCTGTTGACGTACGAGGCCACCAAGGATCTCGCGGTAGAAGACGTCGAGGTTGAGACCCCGCTGGAAAGAACGACCGCGCAGATGGTCAGCGGCAAGAAGGTCGGGGTCGTGCCGATCCTTCGGGCTGGTCTTGGAATGCTCGACGGCGTCATGCAGATGCTTCCGGTTGCCCGCGTGGGCTTCATCGGGCTGTATCGGGACGAGGACACGCTCGAGCCACACGCGTACTACGAGAAGCTTCCGCCCGATCTCGGCGAGCGGGATGTTCTCCTGCTTGATCCGATGCTCGCCACGGGCGGATCGGTCAGCGCCGCAATCGGATTCATTCGCCGCCACGGCGCGCACACGATCCGGTTGCTGTCGATCATCTCGGCGCCCGAGGGGATCGAGCGCGTGCACAGTGAGCACCCGGACGTGGACATCTACACGGCTGGGATCGATCGTTGTCTGAACGAACGCGGATACATCGTTCCTGGGCTGGGAGACGCAGGCGACCGACTGTTTGGAACCCGCTAGCCCGGCAACCGATTACCGGCGCACGCGGGTACGGTGCGGACCCGGGCCGGTAGCATCCACGTCAGCATGCTGATTGCCCGCATAAACGTCGATGCGCCGTCGCGACCCGACGGACTGCTCGACACGCTTGTGAGCCTGGTCACACGATACGACCTCATCGGTCTGTCGCTGTTGCTTGCGATCCTGGTGACGTTTGCGATGACTCCGATCGTCATGCGCATCGCAACTCGCCTGGGCGCAGTCGACACTCCGGGTGATGATCGGCGCATTCACACTCGACCGACCCCGCGCCTGGGCGGTGTCGCAATGCTTGCGGGGATGGTCGCTGCGATCCTGGTGATGGGCGAGTTGGTCGCTGAACCGCTCCATCGTGCCTTGGCTGCGGAACAGTTGCGGGTCACGCTCGCATGCATGGTCGGCGTTGCGGCCCTCGGAGCCGCGGACGATCTCATCCAGCTGGATTGGCGTTCGAAGCTGCTCGGGCAGGTCGGGCTGGCAGTGACCGTGGTTGTCCTTCCTCTGGCCGGTGAACGAACGACATCAACGAGCCAGTTGGCGCTGCTGGTTCGCCGACTGGATCCACCGTTCCTCGACCCAATGGTGCTTCCTGTCTGGCTCGGCATCATTCTCGTGGTGGTGGTGATCGTCGCTCTGATGAATGTGATGAACTTCATCGATGGCGTGGATGGGCTCGCATCGGGCATCGCTGCACTGCTTGCCGCGGCTACGTGTGGTGCTGCGCTTGGATTCCTGCCGTGGAATTTCCGTCGCGGGGGGGCGCGGGTGTTCATGGGCGACGCGGGGTCGATGCTGCTTGGATTCTCATTGGCAGTCGTGATGCTGCAGGGTGTGCTCAAGACTGCTGCCGCTATCTCGCTGTTGATCCCACTGACTCTGCTTGCCGTGCCGCTGCTCGACACGACATTCGTAGTCGTGAAGCGACTCAAGCACAACGTTGGTATTGCCAGTGCCGATCGCTGGCATTTGCACCATCGACTGCTCAATGTTGGATTCAGTCCCCGGCAGGTTGCTGTTGCTTTCTGGGCATGGACGCTGTCATTGAGCTGCCTGGCCCTAGCGCTGCGTTTCGTGAACTACGGGAATGCCAAGCACCTCAGAACCGAGGGAGTGATCGTGCTTGCGGGATTTGCACTGGTTGCACTTGTGGCAACCCTGTATCTGGTGGTTCGACTCGAAATCATCAAGGTGCGCAGTGTTCGAGAACGAAATGCGCGAATTGCCCGCGAGCGTGCAAATGAGGAGCAGCCGAGCTGAGGCCTGCCGGAGGTGGGGCGCATTTGGTGTTTGCCGTCACGACACGCCGACCTGCGTCCAGGCCGCATCAACGGCGCGGTGTTCGACCGACCCATGTCCGTAGTGACGTGCCGCACGTACGGTCGCGTCACGAGCTCCACGGTAACTCTGCGTTGGATCAAGCGTGTCGAGTGCCCGAAACCATATCTGTGCGACCTTGTCGAGGCCGAGGGTACGAGCTGCATGAACGGCAGCAAGGCTTGCCGGGCCAGACAGATCGTGGATTCCGGCACCGCTCAATCGTTCCAACTGCGTGACATGCCGAATTGCCGGTCGCGCGAGATCGCGAACCGGGGCTCGCCCGGCAACCACACCGAGCGTTACCTTGCCGATCGCCGCAGAGGCCAGCACGTCTGCCCACGACTCCTTGATCGGTTGTGCAAAGAGCGTCGACAGCGGTGAGTCAGTATCAGTGCGTCGGCCAGCTTGAGCCAGTCTGGTGTCGATGACGCCATGCATGATCTCGTGTGCGAGCAGACCCGGATCCTGCAGCAGTTCCCGGTCAGCAGAGTTCCCCAGAAGAACACGTTTCGTCGTCGAGTCCCAGTACGCATCATGCAGCGGTGATCGGTGCGGTCCTTGCGCGTTGAGCACGACTGTCAGTGGTGACCCGGCTCCGTCCCAGCCGTTCCAATCCAGGGTTGTCCGAAGGAATCGGTCAATGCGCTCCACTGCACGCTGTACGTGCTGCGCCGTGACGGACGGTAATGCGTTCGGACCGTGTGGATTGCCGGTGGCCCCGTCCAGCAGTACGAGCGTTGAACGCTGCACGGGAGGAGCAGGGACAGCCGCCATCGGTGCGGTACGTGCACGCGCATCGATGGGCGTGCAGACACCAGCAATTGGGAGCAGCTTCGGAGCGACGGGAATCATGGGTCGCCCGGTTGTCGATGGGGTCTCAATCCCTCACAACGAGGGCCGGGCGATCTGCCGCTGTACGGCGCGGCACGGGCCGCATCCGGTCAGCGCGATGCGACCGCGTACTTCTCCTGCATGGCCCGCAGGTGCTCGCCCCAGGCTTCTGTGCGCTCGAGTGCGCCGACCGTGCTGGAGTAGACATCGTGTTCGCCGCCATCGGCGTCGCGAACGCGACCGCGATGGTCTTCAACCATCCGCTCGACGTCAGCAAGGTCGATGTCCTCGACGGCAATTGCCTCCTCGACGAGCACCAGCGCCTCTGAGTCATGCGCTTTCGCGAAGCCCTCGGCTGTGGCCCATACCTGCGTGGCCCCTTCGGTATTCTCCACGCGAACGGTGCCCATGCACAGGTCGGCAACCACCGGCTGGTGGCGAGCCATGATGCCCAGCTCGCCAGCTGAGCTGGTCACTACCAGCAGGCGTGCCTCGCCGTCGAAGACGGGCCCCTCAGGGGTCACCAGTCGAACAGGAAATGTCGTGTCAGAACTAGCCATGGTTCAGACCCCGATCAGGCGTGTGCTGCTTCGAGCTCGCGGGCGGCTTCTTCGACGTCCTCGATTGCTCCCTTGTACATGAATGCGCGCTCAGGAACCTCGTCGTACTTGCCCTGGAGGATCATGTCGAAGCTGCGGATCGTGTCCTCAAGCTTGACGTACTTGCCGGGCGTGCCCGTGAATGGCTCGGCGACGAAGTTGGGCTGCGAGAGGAATCGCTCGATGCGTCGTGCGCGACCAACGATGA
>CAYNNW010000145.1:0-6030 GCA_964398435.1 uncultured Gaiellales bacterium
GTTCGATGCGTTCCTTGTCTCGCGCGCGGCGCTCGGCACGCTGCTCCTCGGTCAGCGGCGCGCGACGCGCTCGCCTCGGTCGTGGCTGTGCGGCGGCGGTTGTCATCGGCGGGCTCCTCCCAATGTCGGGTGCGTGCTTGAGCCGGGCGGCGGCTCCCCACAGGGAGTCAGGTCGCCGACCGGCGCTCACCGGCGAAGAGGTCCAGCTGCGCAGCACACGGCTGCGCCAGGTGATGCTGCTGGCGTTCGAAGCGCACTCGCACGAGCACCAGCTCGCCGTCGTCGTCCACGACCGCGACGGGCACACCGCCCATCATGTTGCGATATCGCGGGTCGATGCGCCTCCATGCCCGGTAAGTGAGTGTGATCTCATCCATCGTGCGCCTCCTCGCTGCCGCGTCGGGGCGAGCGAGCCTTGTAGCCCGCTCGCCCCGCATCGGGCGGTGTCTGGTTCATGCGGCGGGCTCGGCAGCCTCGTCGCCTTCGAGTACGAGCCCGCCGTTGAGTACCTCGATGTAGGTCGCGGTGACCGTCTGGCGGTACTGACGCTTGGCGTTCTTTGCCTTGGGCGTCCAGCTTTCGGAGCGAAGGAACGCTCGGATCTCGACCTCGGTGCCCTCGGTCAGCCGATCGTTGGCGACGATCGCTTCCTCGTTGAAGGCCTTGATCTCGATGTAGTCGGCCGGCGAGTGTGGATCACGCCTACACATCACGGTGAACAGCGCGACCATCGTCTTGCCGTCCTTCGAATCGGCGATGTACGGCTTGCGCGGCAGCGTGCCCTTGAGGATGACCTGGTTCATTTCTGTTCTCCTTGCTTGGTGTGTGGTTGGTTGCTACGCCGAACCCACCGCCGTCTGACGAGAACTGGGGCGTAGGCCAAGCAGCCGGTACCCCACCGCAGGTGGGGGACGGTTCACCAACGGTGGCCGCAATAGCGGCGCTTGGCCTACCCGCAGAGCGAGCACGCGGCGAGGTTCACAGGCGCAAGGCAACAGCAACACGCCCAGGCAGGGGAACCCGGTATTCAGGGCAGCCGACGCTGCTCGACTCCGGCTGACTTGCACCTCACGCGACGTGAGGTTGTACGGTGAGCGTCGAATGAACGAATCTCGACATACGACGAGCCGGATGTGGTCGGTGGGCGAGCTTGCTGAAGCCACCGATTTGACGGTGCGCACGCTGCACCACTACGAGGAGGTCGGGATACTGGTGCCGTCCCAGCGCACCGAGGCTGGCCACCGCCGCCGCACAGCGATGACAGCGTTCGCGCCGGCAAGCTCGCAGACGACCTGCTCGGCCGCTACGGCCCGACCGCGCTTGTCGAATTCGTCGACCGAGCAAGAGCGAACCCCGAGCTGTTCGAGCAACTGCGCGCACTGGTCGAACAGGAGCACGATCAGGAGCCCGGCGCGTGAGCCGGCGCATGCCCTCAGCGGGCCAAACACCCGACCAGCAGACGTTCGCCGCGCTCCTTCTCGCGGCCTGCATGGCCGTCATCGGGCTCGTAATCGTGCTTGTGACCGCGGTCGCCGACGGTGCGTTCAAGCATGCCGGCGGAATCCTCACGCAGGCGTGCACGACCTTGGCCCAGTTCACCGGCGGCGCAACCGCGCTGACTGTGCTTGCCATCCCCGCGCTGGCAGTGATCGCCGCCGCAGTTCGCATCACGTTGATCCACGTCAGAACGCAGCGCCGGCTGCGGCCGTTGCTTGCCGGGCGTTGCGAAACTCCTGCCGACGTGAAGATCGCCGCAGCCTCAGCTGGCGTCAGGCCGCAACAGCTGGTCTACGCGCAAAACGAGGAACTTATTGCCTGGGCGTTCGGGCTGGTGCGCCCGCGCGTCTTGATCAGTTCAGCCGCCGTGTACGGGCTCACTATGGCTGAGTTGCGCGCGGTGCTGTCGCACGAGGCGCATCACCTCAAGCGCTTGGACCCGCTACGCATGCTGCTCGCCCATATTGCCGCCGCCGGGCTGTTCATGGTGCCAGTCATCGAGGACCTGCGCCGCCACTTCGTACTGACTGCCGAGCTTGCAGCCGACCGCGCCGCGCTCGCCAGTGCCGGCCGCGCCAGTCTCGCCTCGGCACTGATGAAGTTCCTCGCAGCGCCACGAGCCAGCGCACTGCCGAGCATCGCACCAGGCTGCGCGAACGACGTGCGTATCACCCACCTGCTCGACCCGCACAACTTCGACGTGCGATTCACGCTCACACGCACGAGCGTGATCCGAACCGCTGCATTCGCGATCTGCATGATCGCCTTGCTCGCCCTGCTTGCACTGCTGCCGCCAATGACGTAGCGACTACTACTGGCAGTAGTAGATTCGCTATCATGCATCCGAGCGAGGGCGCGTGGGCGTCCGAGTCACGAGGGAAGGGCTGGGCCAGTGCGCGAGGGCCTGATCACATACGCAGCGCTGCTGCTGTGCCCGCTGATGATGATCCTGTGCATCGTGCTGATGCGCGGCCACAAGAAGCCGGACAACGATCCAAGCGCGGCGCTGACGCCCGAGCAGGCACAGGCGCGCATTGTCGAACTGCAGAAAGAGGAACTCGCACTTCGCGCACAGCTCGACACCGCCAACGGTGAGCGGCGATCCGACGCTAAATCGGCGCACCCATCACCGCGAGAAGCCGACGGGGCGACGCGGTGAGCACACCAACACGTCAGCAGCGCCGCTCGCAGGAACGCAAGCAAGCGAAGCCGGGCGCGCCGCGCCCCCATCGCTGGTGGCTGTGGGTCGCAGCGCTCATCGGCGCGGTACTCGTCATCGGCGCACTCGCACTGCTGAACTCCGACGACAAGTCAGCCGTCGACAAGCCCGCGAAGTCGAAACAAGCGCTCGCGGGCGAAGGGCTGCCCGAGAGTCCCGACTACCACTCGCTGATCGTGGCGCCTGACGATCCCGAGCAAATCTTCTTGGGTACCCATCAAGGCTTGTTCGAGACTACCGACGGCGGCGTGACCTGGAGTCAGACCGGCGCGATCGAAGGCGACGCGATGAACCTCGCCCGCGACGCCAAGAACGCAAGCGTCATGTACGCCGCCGGCCACCAGCTGTTCCAGAAAAGCACCGACGCAGGCAAGACCTGGCAGAACGTCCCGCTCGACGATGCGATCTCCCAAACGCGAGCGATCGACGGCGCCAAGGCAGTGGACATCCACGGCTTTGCCGCCGACCCGACCAACGCTGACACGGTCTACGCGGCCGTCGCCGGCAAGGGGCTGTACAAGTCCACTGACGCGGGCGAGTCGTTCACCAAGCTCTCCGACACCGGGGCCGCCGGTTTCGGTGTCGCACTGACCACGACATTGCCGCAGATCATCTACCTGGCCGACACCCAGCAGGGACTGCTTCGCTCACGCGACAGCGGCAAGACCTGGACAACACTGCAGGACGGCGTGACCAGCGTCGCAATCGCGGCCAACAACCAGCACCGAGTGCTCGCCGCCGGCCGAGCGATCTTCCTCAGTACCAACGGCACCGACTTCATTCAGGTCGAACAAGGCCCCACCGACGGCTTCGGACCAATCACCTTCGCGCCATCTGATCCCAAGATCGCCTACGCCGTCGGCTACGACCGCGAGTTCTACGTCAGCGCGGACGGAGGCGCGACCTGGAGGACACGCTGAACACCCCGCAAGCGGCCGGCCTGCAGGCCACTGCAGACCGCGACCGCCGAATGGAGCTGCGAGGTGCTTCCGCGGCCAGTGAGCGCGATCGCGCCGATGTTGATCAGCAAGCGCCGCCGTGGTCTGGACGGCGGACGCGGGTCTGGTTGTCCGGCACGTTCCCGCGCTCGACGTTGCTGTCGTGTCTCGGTCAAGCCTGAACCACCGTCGTACGTCCCGCGGACACGGCAGAGCGATCGCTCGAACGGCTGTCGAGTTGGAATCTTCGCAAGCGCAGCGAGTTGGAGACGACCAGAACGCTCGAGAAGGCCATGATCGCAGCTGCAATCACCGGGTTGAGGAGACCGAGCGCGGCGATCGGGATACCGATGACGTTGTAGCCGAAGGCCCACGCGAGGTTCCAGTAGATCGTGCGTAACGTCGTGCGTGACAGTGCGATCGCCGTGACGACGGTCCACAGGTCGTCGCGAATCAGGGTGATGTCGCTTGCTTCGATGGCGATGTCGGTTCCGGTACCGATTGCGATGCCGAGGTCGGCCTGTGCGAGGGCGGGAGCATCGTTGAGCCCGTCACCCACCATCGCCACACGTTCACCTTGCGCCTGCAGGGTGCGAACGACCTCGACCTTGTCTTTGGGAAGCACTTCGGCGATCACACGATCGATCCCTGCCATCAGACCAACTGCGTCGGCGGTGCGCGCATTGTCACCGGTGAGCAGAACGATCGACAGGCCACGATCGCGAAGCGCAGTGACGACGGCGCGAGCTTCGGATCGGATCGTGTCCTGCACCGCGACCACAGCGCCAGCCCTGGGACCGTGCGCCAGGAACACCGCCGTCATGCCTTGCGATTCAAACCGTTCGGCTGATTCGATGAGCTTCTGTGGAAGTGCGATGTGGTGGTCGTCGAGGAACGTTGCGCGTCCGATCGTGACTGGTTTGGCATCAACAGTGGCGCGCAGACCAAGGCCGGTGGCTGCCGTGACGCCTTCCGCTTCCACGTTGGGGAGTTCGAGTTCGGATGCGTGATCGACGATGGCGCGTGCAATTGGGTGCTCGGATGAATGCTCGGCGGCGGCCGCTGCCGCGAGGAGGTGATCGTTCTCGCTGGTGTCGGAGCCGGCGAAGGTGATGTCGGCGACGCGCATCTTTCCTTCGGTGATGGTGCCGGTCTTGTCGAATACGACCGTGGTGATCGAGCGTGTTCGTTCCAGTACCTCGCCGCCCTTGATCAGCACCCCCTGCTCGGCTCCACGTCCAGTGCCGACCATGATTGCGGTCGGAGTGGCTAGGCCCAACGCGCAAGGGCAGGCGATCACCAGCACCGCGACTGCTGCCACCAGTCCGCTCACCGGCTCGCCCGCGACCAGCCACCATGACACAAGCGTTACAGCGGCAATCGCCACAACGACGGGAACGAACACAGCCGAGATGCGGTCAGCGAGTCGCTGGACCGGTGCCCGGGATTGTTGCGCCTGTGCCATCAGGCGCACGATCTGCGCAAGTGCTGTATCGGCCGTGCCATTGGTGGTCGTAATCCGAATCGCGCCGGTGGTGTTGACGGTTGCGGCGAATACCTCGTCGCCCACCCCGCGGTCGACTGGCATCGACTCGCCCGTGAGCATCGACTCATCGACGGCTGTGTGACCATGCTCGATACGCCCATCCACCGGGATGCGCTCGCCAGGCCGCACCAGCACCAGATCCCCAATCTGGACCTGTTCGACGGGAACGAGCTGCTCTTCGCCGCCGCGAACGACGGTCGCGTGCTTGGCGCCGAGTTCGACGAGCTTCTCGATCGCCCGTGATGCACGCCCGGTGGCGCGCGCTTCGAGGAAGCGCCCAAGCAGGATCAGGGTCACGATCACCGCGGCGGTATCGAAATAGAGTCGATCACCGCCTGTTGCGAGTTCGACAATGGAGAAGCTGAAGGCACTCATCGTGCCGACCGCGACCAGTGTGTCCATGTTCGCTGCGCGGTGTCGCGCACTGCGAACTGCACCCGACAAAAAGCCCCACCCAGCCCACAACTGCACCGGCGTGGCAAGCAGCGCCGATGCGACGGCCGACCAGCGCATCAGTTCATGCGACACATGTACCTGACCGCTGGACATTGCCAAGTGCAGCATCATGATTGCGACTATCGGTACGGTCAGCGACGCTGCGACGATCAGCCGGATTCGTAGTGCGTGCACGTGGCCGGCCCGAATGTCTTCGTCTGGGGTGCGTTCGCGGATGGCTGCATACCCGGCTTCACGGATGGCGTCCTCGATCGCGGACCAGTCGGGCAGTTCGTCGCCGGCAAGGACGGTGGCGCGGCCGGTTGCGAAGTTGACGTTGGCATCCTCGACGCCCGGAAGTTCGGCATCAAGAAGAACCGGACGCGCGTGCTCGT
>CAYNNW010000146.1:0-6024 GCA_964398435.1 uncultured Gaiellales bacterium
GAACCAGTGGGCCGACGTGCTCTGCGTGCGGAAAAAGTCGATCGCGGATACCACTGGCCTGGCCTGCTTCCATCAGCGTGTCACGCGTTTCGCGAAGATGTGCGGCAAGGAAGATGACGATCCCGACCTTCGCCAGCTCTCCCGGCTGAATGTTGATCGGGCCGATGCTGATCCACAATTGCGATCCGCGGACGTTGTTGCCCAGCGGGCTGACGGTAATCATCAGCATCAGTGCGCTACCGGCGGCGATGACGTATCGATACCGTGCCAGGACGCCAGGGTCGGGCAGCAGAACAAGCACGCTCGTCATCGCAGACAGCCCGACGACCAGCCAGGCTGTCTGTAATCCAGCGAGGTCCGGGTCAAGGCGATAGATCTCGGCAATACCCAGGCCGCACAACAACGCGGTTGCTGGCAGCAATACCGGGTCGGCCAGTGGCGCGAAGCGTCGAAGCGTGACGTGTGCGACGAGCATCAGCGCCAGAAACGAGCCGGCCCACATCAACGAGCTGGCTTCAACGACGCGCGCCCGCGCCATCCAGGCCGAGCCCCATGCGACGGTTGCGACCAGGGCAGCGGGCAGCAGAAGCAGCAACTCCCTGTTTCGCTGCGACATCCCGCGAACTCGTGCGGTCATGGGCGGCCCTGCGGAGGTTGTGCTGGCGAGGTGGGAGGCGCTGTCGGCTTCTTCGCTGTGGTCGTTGTGGACAGCGTCGTGGTTGCCACGGTCGTTGTGTTGGTCGGTGGCGACGTGGCGACAATGCGCTCGGGCAATTGTCGAAGCAGCTTCTCTGCATCTGCCCTGCTGCGGAGCTGATGCGCGTCAATTAACTCTCGTCGGTCGTAGGCGCTGAGTTCGTCGGCCGTGACTTCGCCGGTTCGCCACGATTCGTGCAGCCCCGAGAGCGGGAAACCACGGTCGATTCCAATTCGTCCATCAGCACGTTCGGTCAGAAAAAATGATTGCCGCCAGGCGATCACGGCGGCCAGTGCCAGCACCAGAAACACCAGTGCGGCGATCAGCATTCGCAGCATGCGGCTGTCTCGAGCTGAGCCGCGACCGGATGCCACGGTTCCGGGCGGAAGTGCGTCGCGGTACGGCTCGTCCTCGAGGATTGGCGGCAGTGGTGGCTCGGCACGAAGCGGAGGAATCGGAACCGTTCCATCCGGTGCGACGATGATCACCGAAATATTGTCCGATCCACCCGCATCGTTCGCTGCGTCGACGAGGGCGTTGACCGTTGCCTCAGGGTCGCCGCCAAGCCGGGCAATCACGCCTGCAATGTCGTGGTGCCGCAGGTGCACGTTGAGTCCATCCGAGCACAGCAGCAGGGCCGATCCTGATGGGATGGACACCGTGCGCGTATCGACTTCGACATCGTCCTCACCGCCGATTGCCCGCGTGATCACATTGCGCCGTGGATGCTGCTCCGCATCGTCTTCATCCAGCTCGCCCAGTCGCACCAACTCTCCGACGACGGAGTGGTCGTCGGTCAGCTGCACCAGCCCGGCTGAATCGACCAGGTACGCGCGGCTGTCGCCGACGTGACCGATCGCGGCCTCGCGGCCGTCCAGCATCAACACCGCAGTCAGGGTCGTTGCCATTCCCGCATGGTCGGGGGTGCTGTTGGCGAGCTCGTGGACCGCGCGGTTGGCAGCGACCAGTGCATCATCCAGCAGCCGCTCCGCCTCGACCGCTGCGATCCCGGCCGTATCGCTGTCGAGGCCGCCGACCGCGGTGCCGACCGCATCTTCAAGGACCTGCAGTGCCGTCGCGGACGCGACCTCGCCACTGGAGGCCCCGCCAACACCGTCGGCGACCGCCGCCAGCGGAAGCTTCGCCAGAATCGAATCCTGATTGACGGTTCGGCGCCGTCCAACGTCGGTGCGCGCAGAAATCACCATGCGGCCGCCGCTCACGAGGGAACCTCGTACCGGAATGTTGTCGACCCGATTGCGAAGGTGTCGCCCGGCCGAAGGCGAACCCGCCCGTGCAGTGCCGCGCCGTTGACCAAGGTGCCGTTCGTGGAATCCAGATCGACCAGTGTTGAGGGGGGCTGAAGGCGCGCGTGGCGCGACGACACGGTTGCCTCGTTGAGCACGATCGTGTTCGACTCACTGTCCCGCCCGATCGTCAGCCCCTCGCCGATTCGAAATGGAACGCCGCTGCGAAGTACATCGCTGGCCAGAACCACGATTCGCGGCTCGGGAAGCCCGGCCGCAGCCCGCGCCCGCGCTGCGTCGGCGGCGGGAATGATCGTCGAGTCCTGCGGTGCATTCACCTGCGCAGATGCGTGGCGCCCGGCCTGACCGGGTGACGCAAGATCGCTGCGCGCGGTTCGCATCACGCGCCAGATGAACAGGTACAGAAGCACCAGAAGTGCAACCTGCCCGACGAGCAGCAGCTGCTGGATCACGAGCCGGCGCTCCCACCGCTCTGACGCACCAGCTGAATTCGCAGCTCGGCATTGCCCAGGAGCAGCACGTCACCATCGCGCACGTCGCGCTGTGTGACCAGCGAGCCGTTGACCAGCACGCCGTTTGTCGATCCAAGATCGCGCACCTGCCAGCCTTCGCCCTGCCGGACGAGTTCCGCGTGCTCGCGCGACACGCTTGAGTCGTGCAGCACGATGTCGTTCCGTCGGCCGCGACCCATCGTGACCCTGGCGCCAGCCAGGACCACTGGCCCATCCGGTCCGACCACCTGCCACACGACGTTCGGCTCGGGCGCAGCCGGAGGTGCGACCGGCGGCACGACCGGAACGTTGACCACGGTCCGTTCAACTGCTGGTGGTGGCTCTGCGGCCGCGGGCGGTGGTGCTACATCAGCACTGGCCGCCGCTGCCGTATTCGGCGTCGAGGCCTTCTGCGAATTCTCGTCGGGAGCCTCAATGCGGGCATTGATGCCGAAGGCGCCGAGTTCGAGATCCGGGTCAACGTTCATACGTACGCGCGGGCGCGTGTACAACGCGTATCCCTCGCGTCGCGCGTGCTCTGCGACGTACTCGGCACATACACCTGTCGCAGCGTCGACGTTCGATTGTCGTGCATCTCCTTGACCAGGCGGCGTGCAAGCTCGACTGGTTGCACGTGTGAACGGAACGCTCGTCCGAACGCTCCTTCAACAATCCGCTCGATGCGGTGCTCGATGCTGCGGAGTAGTGACATGGCCTCAGGCGGTAGCCCGCGTGGGCAGGGTGGGTACCAAAACTGGCAATTGCAGGTAGTTCGGTAGTGGTGTCCGCCTATAGTAGCGCAGTCGCCGACCGGGGCAGGTTCTCGCCCCGGAAACGGGGAGACGGGTTGCCCCCAGGCCAGCCAGCTGGCCCAGCGGTAGCCCCCGAAGCGCACACTGGAGTACGTCATGGATGACACGACTGCCGGAACCGGCTCAAGCACTACCTGGATCGACGAGGATCTCGACTTCGATCTGGATCTTGATCTGGGCGAGGATGAGCCAGATCACGACGGTGCATCGGGCAGCCGGCGCATGCGTATGCCACGGCGCAAGGCCGGTGGATACCGACCCGTGCGAATGCGCTCAACGCCGAACTGGACGCGGATCGCGGCTGCCGGCTTCATCGCCGCGGTCGTGCTGGCGCTCCTGGTGCTCTCGATTTCCGCATTCGTCGGCCATCGCCGCGAGTCGGCATGGAAGTCGTACTTCTCGAATGTTCGCGAGGTCGTCAACCAGTCCAACACGCAGGGTGACGAGCTGCAGGTGCTGCTGACCCAGCCAACCGGCGCCGACCGCGCACAGCTGGTTGGTCGCGTTGACCGGCTCGCCCGCCGATCGGATCAGCTGGTGGCACAGGCCAAGGGCATCGAGTCTCCTGAGGAGCTCACCGGTGCACACGAATGGTTGGTCACCACGCTTGTCTACCGCCGCAATGGCCTGCATGCGCTGGAGAAGTCGATGACCGCCGCGCTGGGCATGAAGGACAAGAAGGCCGCTGCGGCGCTGATCGCCGATGCCAACCAGCGACTCGTCGCCAGCGACGTGATCTTTGCCGACTCGTGGGCCGCAAGTGCCCGAAAGATCCTCTCTCGCGAGCAGATCGAGGGCATCAAGGTGCCCGAGAGCGAGTTCGTCAAGGACCCCGAGCTGGGGAGCCCCAAGGCGATGCAGCTGATGCTCGATCGCATTGCAACCGTTGGCTCGACCGCTGCCAAGAATGGCAAGAAGGTCAAGGTCAAGGGCGTCCAGGGCACAAGCCTTGGTTCGGTCTCGGTTTCACCGGCAGGAACGGTGTTGTCCGCAACCGGGATCAATGAGATCGCCGGCAGCGACGATCTTGCCTTCGAGGTGGTCGTTGAGAATGGTGGCGAGAGCCAGCAGACCCGGATTCCGGTGACGGTAACGCTTCGAGGCGACAATACGGATACGCAGAAGCTGACTGCGTACATCGAGAAGGTCGACCCCGGCCAGAGCGCCTCGGTAACCATCCCGATGGACGAGATCCCGACATTCGGCGAGGTGCTCACCGCAAAGGTGGCTGTCTCCCCCGTTGCCGGTGAGAAGCTCACCACCAACAACAACGGCACGTACGAGGTGCTGTTCAAGCTGTAACCACGCTGTAGGCGGCCCCCACAGGTCGTTGCTGTGTGATGCGCGTGTTACACGAGGGCCCTTGCCGTTCGCGCCAACTGAGCGCCCACCGCACGGGAGTCGATGGCCTCCACCCCCGCCGGGTGGGGGCCATTGGACTATCTGGGCCGAGTCGCGTGCCGCTGTTGCGCGGAACCTCGTCTCGTGCGCGCGCGATGCGCTACGCTTTTGCGATGCCCCTGTCGCCGGTACCTGCCGACCCTGAAGCCGCCGTTGCGGCAGCGCCTGCCGTGCGCGCCACCAGGGCGCCGTTGTCGGCCTGGATCGAGCTGACCAAGCCGCGAATTACGGTGCTGCTGCTGATCACCTGTGCCGCAGGAATGGTTGTGGCGGCCGGCGGCCTTCCGTCGCTGCAGACCGTGTTGGCGGCCTGCATCGGCTTTGCCCTGGCGAGTGGCGGTGCAAGCGCCTGCAACCATGCCTACGACCGCGATATCGATGTGCTGATGAAGCGCACCGCGTCGCGGCCGGTTGTCACAGGCGTGATCGGCCACCGCGAGGCGACCGCGTTCGGGGTTGCGCTGATGCTGGCGGGAACTGCCGTGCTCTGGACGTGGGCAACGCCGCTGTCGGCCGTGCTTGCCCTGGGCGGCGGGCTGTTCTACGCCGTGGTCTACACGGTGATGCTCAAGCGCCATACAGTGCAGAACATCGTGATCGGTGGCGCAGCGGGCGCGGCTCCTCCGCTGGTCGGCTGGTCAGCCGTCACGGGCGACCTTGCGCCGGCGGCCGTGGTGATGTTCCTGGTGGTCTTTCTGTGGACACCGCCACACTTCTGGGCATTGGCGATGCTGGTGCGTGACGAGTACGCCCGCGCGCGCGTGCCGATGCTTCCCGTCGTCCATGGCGATCGTGCAACTGCGCGGCAGGTGCTGATCTACACGCTCGTACTGCTGGTCGCATCCGTTGCCCCCGTGGGTGCTGGCTGGTTTGGCCCGCTCTACGGGGTTGCGGCGCTGCTGCTGGGCGGGCGGTTCGTCTGGTACGCCCTGCGGCTGGACCGGATTGCCCGCGCAGGTGAGTCGGGCGACGCGACTGCCGACGAGGTTGCAGCGATTGCCCGCCGCACGTTCCTGTTCTCACTGCTCTACCTGGCCGGGATCTTTGCGGCGATGGTTGTCGACGCGCTCGTTCGCGCGGCGTAAGCAGCGCTGTCGCCTGCGTCATCATGTTTCCGCCCATAGGAAAGGGGCTGGATGATGACGGTCGATCCAGCCCCTCCCTCGCACGCGCACCCGAGGAGGTCAGCAACGGGCGCGACAGACGAGAGGGCGCGTAGCCCTCTCGGCCGTTTATCGAGTGTGGCCCCCTGCATCGTTTCAGCGGGAGCGGTTCGCTGGCCGCGCCGCCGGAATGTCGGCGCAGTCTGCCCGAGCGGGGTTGGGTGGGTCCGTGGTGACGCGGCGACGCTGACC
>CAYNNW010000147.1:0-6006 GCA_964398435.1 uncultured Gaiellales bacterium
CGCACGCGGTTACCAACGGCCTCAGTACCCTCTTTCAGCGTCTCGATTCTCCTGATATCCAAGCGAATCGACGAGTAGAACTTGAGCGCCCGTCCACCCGGCGTGACCTCGGGCGAGCCGAACATCACGCCCACCTTCTCGCGCAGCTGGTTCGTGAACAGCATCACCGTATTGGCACGGTTGAGGCTGCCCGCCAGCTTGCGCAGTGCCTGGGACATCAGTCGGGCCTGCAGGCCGACGAATGAGTCACCGATCTCGCCCTCAATCTCGGCACGCGGCACGAGCGCAGCCACCGAGTCGACTGCCACGACATCCAGCGATCCGCTGCGAATCAGCAGTTCGCAGATCTCCAGGGCCTGCTCGCCGTGATCAGGCTGTGCGATCAGCAGATTGTCGACATCGACACCAATGCGCTTCGCATAGACGGGATCGACCGCATGCTCTGCGTCGATGAATGCGCAGGTACCACCACGCTTCTGCGCTTCCGCAATCATGTGGTAGACGAGCGTCGTCTTGCCGGAAGACTCCGGACCGTAGATCTCGACGATCCGGCCCTTGGGCATGCCGCCGATCCCCAGCGCGAGGTCGAGTGGCAGCGCACCAGTCGGAATCACTTCGGTATCTCGCTGCGTGGAGTCGCCAAGCCGCATGATGGCGCCCTTGCCGAAATTCTTCTCGATCTGGCTGATTGCGGCGTCGAGCGCCTGTGCGTCTTTCATCTACTGCCTCCTCGGATCACCGGGTATCGAACACCCGTTCGGAAGAGTAGCGGATCGACCGGACACCTGCCTGTGTCGTTTGTCACGAAACTGTGCCAGCTGACAGCGCAATCCTGAGATCGTGCAGCGCTGCCACGGTCGCGCGCTGGCGAACAGGCTGGCGACTGCCACGAATCCGCACCATCCGGGCATGTGCACCGTGCTCATCTGCGACGCCAATCCATACCGTCCCGACAGGTGATTCATCGCTGCCGCCCCCAGGACCGGCAAATCCGGTGACCGAGACACCGTGGCTGGCATGCATCAGGCTGCGTGCGCGTGCTGCCATTTCGCACGCCACCTGCTCCGAGACCGCGGAGTGCAGCTCGAGGGTGGCAGCCTGCACACCCAGCACGTCATGCTTGATCTCGTCGGTATACGTGATCACGCCGCCCCGTAGCCATCCCGATGCGCCCTCGACCGCCGCAAGTGCCGCGGCTACCATGCCCGCAGTACAGCTCTCGGCAACCGCGATGGACATTCCCTCGGACTCACATCGACTGCCGATCAGATTCGCGACATCGCGATGATCGTCCAGGGCAAACAGCCACTCGTCGCCACGATCTGCCACGGCCCGGGCCAGCGCATCAACCCGGGCCGCATCTGTGCCCCGCAGCGACAGCTCGAGCTCGCCGTCTCGGGCGCAGAGTGTGGCTCGACACTCGTCCGAGTCCGTGCCGTGACCAGCCTCGGCAAGGATGTTGGCCAGGCGCGATTCAGGAATTCCCCAGAACCGCAGCAGCCGCTCGTGCGGTGCCGACAGCGCGGATGTACGACTCAGAACCTCTGCGTGTTCCTCTGCCTGCAGCCAGCTGGCACGCAACTCGGCTGGCGGTCCCGGCAAGACCACCCAGAGTTCGTCGCCGCGGCCGGGCACGACCAACCCCGGAGCAGTTCCCGCGGGTTCCAGCAGAAAGCTGCCTTGTGGCACCGTCGCCTGTCGCACGATGCCGGCCTCATAGGTCCCGTCAGCCAGATCACGCCGACGACCGAATGCCTCGACCTGGCGTCGCACGACTGCAAGTGCATCCGGGTCAACGACGCACGGTCGTCCGATCACACGTGCAACCGCATCGGCAGTCCTGTCGTCGTGTGTCGGCCCCAGACCGCCGCTGGTGATCACAAGGCCGGGCCGATGGCTCGTCATCACCTGCTCAAGCGACGCAACGAGTTGATCCTCGTCATCGCCGACAACGCGGGCCTCGACCACATTCCAGCCCTGTGTTCGCAGCCGACGCGCAAGCCAGACGGTGTTGGCATCCTGGATGAATCCGCGAAGCAGTTCATCGCCCGTCAGCACGATCACGGCAATCGAGGACTGTCCAGCGTCTCCCGATTGATCAGACGACGCCGTGCGATCGCTCATCGTCGAATTCCGATCCTTCACCCGTTGCCTACAGGAACGACCGATTCTGGCGTCACGAGATATCGTGCACCGGCGCTGGACGCAGCCCCCTGTTGAGCGGACCGTCGCGCACGCCCCGACTGCAGGGTCACGGCTGCGGGATTCCCAATCGTGATCACCATTCGTGCAGCAGTAAACGATCGTGAACTTCGGGCCGGCACAGTTCCCGACCAGATCACCGGTCCGCGTACCGAACCGCGTCGTACCTCAACCCACGATGGCGAAGCAGAGGTGGTCAAGCGAAGCGATGCGACAGCGGAACGTTTCACCGCTCCTGCATCATCTGCATTGGCGGCAGCATCGCCCGTACCCGACTTCCGAGTCCGATCGGCGCGCCCAAGTCCTGATGGCTCCTGCCGGTCATCAAATGCGCTGCCCACGTGGACCGATCCCGCAGACGCCTGGTGGACGATTCGCGTGCGCCCCTCGTTGCGCCGCCCCTCGTTGCGCAGTCCAACCCATGCAACACCAGCAAGCGCGATCAGCAGCAGGATTGCAACAAGCCGCATACTCGGCACACGGCGCCGACGCTGTGTTGTTGCATGTGCCCAGACTGCCTGTGAGACATCCTCCATGTCCTCAAATCGGCCAAAGCGACTGTTGTACTCGTCCAGAAAGCGCTGCGCGTCCAAGCCCAGGTACGTCGCGTACGTCCTGAGAAATCCGCGCGCGTAGACGGCGCCCGGCAGAACGTCGAACTCCTCGGTTTCGAGTGCGGCCAGGTAGCGCGATCGGATCTTGGTGTCCTGCTCGGCCTCCATCAGGTCCAGGCGACGCCGAAGGCGCGTTTCGCGGAGGGTGTTGCCGATCTCGAACATCCGACCAGCAATGGTAGCGGTCGACTGCCGCCGGTGGCGCAGGTCAGGCCTTGGCGTACGGCTTGCCGATCGCGGCAGGTGGAATCGACTTTCCAATGAAGCCCGCAAGCGCAACCAGCGTGATCAGATACGGCAGGCTGGTGACGAGTTCTGGTGCAAGGCCGAACTTCTGCAGTCGATCGCCAAGCGCTTGAGAGAATCCGAACAGCAAGGACGCTCCAAACGCACCCCACGGGCTCCACTTGCCAAAGATCAGTGCCGCCAGCGCGATGAAGCCCTTACCGCCCGTCATTCCCTCGGTATAGCTGCCAACGTCGAACGAGAGATACGCACCGGCCAAACCGGCAAGCGCGCCGCTTGCAACGACCGCGATATATCGCATCCTGATCACGTCAATGCCCACCGTATCCGCTGCCTTGGGATGTTCACCCACAGCACGCAGGTGCAGTCCAAATGGCGTCCGGAAGACCAGCCAGGCGGTCAATGCCAGCAGTCCGAACATCACCGGGATAAGCAGACTGATGCCCCCGATGATCGGGACCGTGCCGGGAATCGAGGGAACGCGGGATACATCGGGCGGGCTGCCAGCCTGGCCGTAGATCGAGACGTTCAGGTAGTTGACGAAACCACCGGCGAACAGGATCAGCGCCGTACCACTGATGATCTGATCCGCCCGAAAGCTGATCGATGCAACCGCGTGCAGCAGCCCGATCGCAGCACCTGCAACCACCGCAAGCAGCAGGCCACCAATCCAGCTTCCAGTGATATCACTTCCAAAGATCGCGAAGAATGCACCGGCGATCATCATGCCTTCCAGGGCAATGTTCACGACTCCGCTGCGCTCGGAAAACAGTCCACCAAGCGCAGCAAGGGTCAGCGGAGTTGCGTAGCGCAGCGTGGCCGTGATCAGCCCGAAGATCCAGACGTCGAGAAACTCACCCATCAGGCCGCCGCTCCCGCTGGTTGACCACCCGATGGTGACGGCCCACGCTTCGCCCCGATCTCGCCAACCCGGTCAATCAGTGCCCGGAACAGGGCATCAGCACCAACGAAGAAGACGATCAGACCCTGAATGACCTGGATGAGTTTCGTGGCGACTCCGGCCTGGAGCCCGCCCGAGAACTGCACCTCCTGCGCGCCGGCTTCCAGACCTCCGAACAGCAGTGCCGCCGCCACGACACCAACGGCAGTATTGCGCCCCAACAGTGCCACTGCGATGCCGGTGAATCCTGCCGAAATTGCCGGGAAGTCACTCTTGGAAATCAGCGCCGGCGGATCACCGACCGCAATACCGATTCCTGCCAGTCCGGCAAATGCCCCGGCGATTGCCATTGCAATGATGGTGATCCTGGTAACGCTGATTCCGCCGTACTCGGCAGCGTCGGGATTGAGTCCCACCGCACGCACCTGGTACCCAAGTGTTGAGCGGTTGATTACGAACCAGGCGACCAGTGCTCCGATGACTGCAACCAGCAGGCCCAGGTGCACCATCGTGAATGGATTGGGTTGCCACAGAATTGGAAAGCCGGCGCTCTCGGGAAACGGGGGGCTTTGTGGGTTGGATGTCTTGTGATCGTGCAGCAGCCCACCCTGGCTGAGGACGTACTCGCCCAGGCGAATTGCAACGTAGTTGAGCATGATCGTCGTGATCACCTCGTGTGCACCGCGGGTCGCCTTGAGCACACCGGCGATTGCTCCCCAGACTGCTCCGGCGGCGATGGCAACCACGAGTTCAATCGGGACCAGCATGATCTGTGGAAGACCACCCAGGTGAAGGGCTACGAAGCTGGCAACCAGCAGGCCCATGATCAGCTGGCCCGTTCCACCGATGTTGAACAGGCCAGCGCGGAAGGCAAATGCCACAGCGAGTCCGGTCAGAATGAAGGGAGTCGCCTGGATCAGCGTTCGGGCGATGGCCTCGGGCGACCCGACGGCTCCCCTGATCAGTGCGGAGTAGGCAGCAACGGGGTCGTTGCCGGTTACCATGATCAGCACCATGCCCAGCAGCATCGCGGTCACGACCGCAAGCAGCGGGACGAGCAGCGCGTCTTTTGCGGCGGCGCGGTCGATCATGCCACGCCCTCCTCGTCGACCTCGGTACCGTCACCGAGTGAGCCGGTCATCGCCAATCCAAGGCCCTGTTCGTCGACTTCGCCCTGCTGGAATTCGGCAACGATCCGACCTTCGAAGATGACGACGATGCGGTCAGCAAGCGACAGCACCTCCTCCATCTCCAGCGAAACAAGCAACACGGCCTTGCCGGCGTCACGTTCCTCAATCAGCCGCTGGTGGATGAACTCGATCGCACCAATATCAACGCCGCGAGTCGGCTGCGCCGCAATCAGCAGTTCCGGATCGCGCTGAATCTCGCGGGCGATGACAACCTTCTGCTGGTTGCCACCGGAGAGCCCTCGGGCCATCGCCGTGCCGTCGCCGCCGCGAACGTCGAACTGCTCGAGCAGCCGCTCGCTGCGTTCGTCAACGGCTTCACGATCAATCACGCCCCAGCGTGAGATCTCGGGACTGTCAAAATCATGCAGAATCAGGTTTTCCTTGAGATTGAAATCAAGGACGAGACCGCGCTTGTGCCGATCCTCGGGGATGTGTCCCAACCCTGCCTCGGAGACCTCACGGGGACTGACACCGCTGACGTCCTCGCCGTCGAGGATGACGCTGCCACGTTCAATTGGCCGCAGGCCTGCGATCGCATCAATCAGTTCGCTCTGACCGTTTCCGTCGATTCCCGCCAATGCGACGATTTCGCCGGCGTGGACGTCCATGTTGAGTCCCTTGACGGCATCGAGTTCACGATCGTCCTTGACCCAGAGATCGTTGATCGAGAGCACGGGCCGCTCGGGCACCGCTTCGGTCTTATCGACCTTGAGCAGGACATCGCGTCCCACCATCATTCGTGCCAGGGAGTCTTCGTTCTGTCCCTCGCACGGGACGGTGGCGATCATCTCGCCACGACGGAGGATCGAGACGCGGTCGGCAATCGACAGCACCTCGCGCAGCTTGTGCGTGA
>CAYNNW010000148.1:0-6003 GCA_964398435.1 uncultured Gaiellales bacterium
CAGCGAGGGATCGCTGTCACAGACCGTTGGCAAGCGCGGATGCCTGACTCCGAATACCTGGGAGCAGATCTGCAGCGACGCCGCTGCGATCGACTCTGCGCGGTCGATTGCGCTCAGCCCGGACAACCAGTTCGGATACGTTGCTTCCTACGCAGCGAATGCCGTCACGATGTTCACGCTGAACACTACGACCGGCGAGCTGTCGCAGCCTGAAGGTACTGGAGTCTGCGTCAGTGAGGACGGCTCGGATAATGCCGGTCACGCCGGCGTGTGTTCCGATGGACGCGAGCTCACCGGCCCCGTTGACGTCGTCCTCAGCCCTGATGGCAGTCACGTCTATGTGCTGTCGGACGCCAGTGATGCGATCACCGTCTTCGATCGCAACGCAATCACCGGCACGCTGACCCAGAAGGCCGGCGTTGACGGCTGCGTCAGTGAAGGTGGCAGCGGCGGAGCGTGCGGGGTCGCGAGCGGCATCGACAGTGCCACCGACATGGAGATCAGCGCCGACGGCGAGAACATCTACGTTGCTTCAACCAACGATGTGATCACCGTCTTCGACCGCAGCCTGATCGACGGCACCCTCACCCAGAAGGCCGGCGCCGACGGCTGCACCAGCGAAGACGGCAGCGGCGGCGCATGCACCGACGGCGTTGCTCTCGACGGCCTCGTGAAGCTGGCATCGAGCGCGGATGGCACCTCCCTCTATGCGGCAAGCGCGGCGAGCAACTCAATTGCTGTCTTCGACCGGAATCTGGGTGATGGCACGATTACGCAGAAGGCCGGGACCGACGGCTGCACCAGCTTCGACGGAACGGGTGGTCAGTGCAATCTCAGCCACGCGATCATGAACCCCAATCAGCTGGCGGTCAGCCCTGATGGGAACCACCTGTACATCAACTCCCCGAGCAGGATCGGTGCATTCAGCCGGGCAGGAAATGGTGCGATCACGCCGCTCGCCGGTACCGCCGCCTGCATTACGCCGGATGGCACGGACGGTAGCGGCGGCCCCCCCGGGGAATGCACGGTCAGCTGGAGGCTGGATACCAGCGAGAACCTGACGGTCACACCCGACGGGAAGCAGTTATACGTCGGAACAACCGGTGCAGGCACGTACGCATTGCTGAAGTTCGATCGCAATGCGGCGACTGGGATGCTCAGTCAGGTGGCCGATCCGACCAGCTGCGCAACCGGAGTAATCGATTCCGATTGTCAACCAGGTGCCATGATGGACACTTCCGAGGCATCGCCGGTCGCTGTGTCGAACGACGGGATGTGGGTCCTGATCGGCGCTCCAGGTATCGGCACGATCGTCTCAATGTCGCGCTCAAACAGCGGTGTACTGACAAGCGCGAGCACCGTTGGAGATTGCCTCAGCCACTTCAATATTGGCCGCTGCGGATATCAACACACCTCAACTCCCATGCCGGCATTCAGTCCGGACGGTAAGTTCGTGTACGGGGCAGGCGGGCCGTATGCGAATGTGGTTGCGACCTACTCACGGTCTACGACAACGGGGGCGATGAGTATCGCCCGCTCCACTTCAACCTGCCGAAGCCTGGATGGATCTGCAGATGGCAACGGCTATCGCGCTGGGACGTGTACGGTCGATGCGGATATTGGTACTGCCTGGAAGGTGACCATCAGCCCCGACGGGAAGTATGCGTACGTTCCGAATCAGAATGATGGTCGCATCAATGTCTTTTCGCGTAACGCGACTACTGGGGTGCTGACGCCCGCTTCGTCGGTCAGTGGGCCGACGCTGCCACTGCTACTTGCGGTACTGATCAGTCCGGATGGAGCGCATGCGTATGCACTGTCAACGCAGGCTGGTTGTGGGTTCATGTGCCACGGCGCGGTTACGATTTTCGATCGCAACGCCTCGACTGGCGCGCTGACGCAACGGGCCGGTGTCGGCGGATGCTTTACCGACGATGGAACTGATCACAACGGCACACCCGGCGCTTGTACTGTCGCCCGCGGTCTGCACGGCGCATTTACGGGCATCATCTCGAGCGATGGCACCAGTCTGTATGTGGCAAATCTGAGTGCGGGTGGTGTTGCGATCTTCCAGCGAAACACCACGTCCGGGGCGCTGACCCAGCCAGCTGGAACTGCCGCGTGCTTCACCAACGACGGCACCGACACCGGCGCCGGCGGCGCTCCCGGCGCATGCACCACTCTCAGCGGCCACATGGATGAGATCCTGGCTGTAGATGTTGACATGTCAGCGGATGGACGCCATCTCTACCTAGTCAAGAGCAACTACTTTACCGGGGCACCGGGTGCTGGCATCCAGATCTTCTCTAGCAACGCCTCTGATGGGACGCTGTCGATGTCGAGCCGGGTCGGCAACTGTCTCAGTGCCGACGGCACGGGCGGGGATTGCAGCCAGCGTGACGAACTCGCACCGGGCCCCATCTATGGGCTGACACTGGACCACGCCGGCACCACCGCATACGTTACTGAGTACGCAAGCGGCTCGCTGAATGTGTATCGCCGGTCGCCTGCAACCGGGTTTCTCTCACGACTCAGCGGCACTGAGGGCTGCCTCAACAACACTCGCGGAACAGACTGCAACCCATCCACACTCGGTGGAAGTATTTTTGAGATCAGTCCTGATGATCGATTCCTGGTTTCTGGAGGTTTTGCCTACACGTGGTATGCGATTGCGCGTGGTGAGGTTGATGGGTCGGTGTCGTCGTTGGCGTTTGGTTCGCAGGGGGTGTCTGAGGGGCGGACTGCTGCGAAGTCGGTTCGGTTGACGAATTCCGGTGATGCGGATGTTGTGTTCAGTGGTGTTGAGTTGGGTGGGGCGGATGCGTCACAGTATGTGGTGACCAGCCAGAGCGGCTGCACGGTTCGGCGCTTGCACCAGGTGACAGCTGCACGATTCAGGTGCGGTTTGACCCGACGGCGAGTGGCGACGCCACCGCGACATTGACCATCAGCGATGGCACCACCGCTGGTGAAACGACGGTGGCGCTGAGTGGAACGGGCACGAACGGTGATCCGGGGGTGGATCTTGAGACCACACTGACGACGGATTCTTCCAGTAGCAGTGGTGTGGTACCGGCAGCGGCGGACGATCAGCTCGAATTCTCCGTATCCGGAATCACCGGGCCGCTACGTGTGGATGCGCAGGTCGGCGGTGTGGCAATCCCAGTATCGGTACTGACCAGCGGCTCAAACCGCTCCGCCGTAGTACGCACCTCGGGCGTTCCCGAGGGCTGGCGCGTACTAACAATACGCGTCACCGATTTGCGCACTGACCAGACACACACGTGGCGACGACGACTGCTGTTTGACCGCACAGCACCCACCACCAAACGAATCGGCGCACAGGTCATCCCACGCGGCACCAGCAAACTCCGCGTACTGGACCCACTCTCAGGACCACGCGGCCGCCGCAAATACAAAATCCGACGACTCCCCCTCGGCCGCAGCCGCGTCATCGTCACCACACGCGACCGCGCAGGCAACACCGCCCGCCGAAAAACAGTGGTCTGGCGCCGCATCAGCCTCTCACTCCCCGCCAACAACGCCGACCTGCGCCTGCCCAGCCGCGCCCACCACCGCTTCACCCCCACCCAGGACGTCCTCAGCCGCGTCTTCAACTACGACGCAACCCCCGGAGCGGGCTACAACACAGAACCAGAATCACCCATCATCATCCGCGACGTCGAATGGCGCCTCAAAGAACTCGGCTACCTCCCCCGCACCCACCGCCTCAACGGCCGCCTCACCATCCCCGTCATCCGCGCCATCCAGGCCTACCAACGCCACAACAACATCCCCGCGATCGGCACCATCGGCCCCCGCACCAGCCAACAACTCGACACCGACCTCAACCGCATCACCCCCGGCCGCCGCAAGTACAATTGACCCCGAGCCTCGGGCCGTCTAAGCCACGATGCCAAGCCTGCGCGCAACCACACCCAACGTCGCTCCCTGCACCAGCATCGACCCGGCAACCGCCACGAATACGGTTCCGTAGACGGACGCTGCCCCGTCCACAGCTGCCAGCGCCGGGAACGTTGCAAGAAGAATGGGCACCGCTCCTTTCAGGCCACCCCAGCTGATGAATGCCTGTTCACGACGCGTCAGCGCCGAAGGAGCCAACAGCGCGAAGACCGCGACGGGGCGCACAACGAGCGTCAGAACCACCAACAGGGCGATGCCTGGCCAGATCAACCCCTCGAGGTCGTGCCGGATGAACGTGATTCCGAGCGCGGTGAACATTGCGAACTCTGCGAACATCGAAGCGGTCACCAGTACGTGATCTGTGGTTTCACGTTCACTTGCTTCTACGTCACCCGCGAGTAATCCGAGGATGAACACAGCCAGAAAGCCGCTGCCGTGTAGCGCGACCGTCAACGAGTACACCCCGAATGCCATGCCGATGCTTGCCATGGCATGCAGCGGTGCCGGACCGATGCGCACCCGTCCGCTCAGTGTTGAACGAAGTCCCCCCGCCACCAGGCCGACGATCACGGCAACCGCAAACTCAATTGCCACATCGCTCCCAACATGCAGAACGTCTGATACGCCTCGGGCAGAGCTGGCGCCGTCGATACTGAACCAGGCGATCGCAGCGAGCATGAACGATATTGCCACGGGATCATTGGCTCCCGACTCGCCCTTGAGAATGCTGTCGCTCCGACCAGGGATCTGACGCCCTCCCAGGACCGAGAACACGGCTGCCGGATCGGTTGGCGCAAGCGCGATCCCGATGAGCACGGCGGGAGTCCAGGCGAATCCGAGCAGACCATGGGCAACCGCGGCGAGTGCGCCCGCCGTTATGGCCGTCCCGACCACTCCAAGCCCCAGCACTGGCCCGAGCGATGCTCTCATCACCTTCCAGCCACAGTGATATCCACCCTCGAAGAGAATGACCACCAACGCGATCGTGCCAAGAATCGAGAGGTCCGAGAAGTCGATCAGTCGGTCACGCGGTGTCTGTGGGCCTTCAGGAAGTGGCAGCATCGACAGCGCGTCGACATCGAGCAGCTGCACGTGCCACAGCGCAGACACGATGAGCCCCAGTGAGAGAAACAGCACTGGCGCTGGCAGTCGAACCACAGACGCCAGCCGGTAGGCCGCAACCGCTCCCAGCCCCGTGACAGCGATCGCGAGCACCGCTTCGTTGGCTGTCTCGAGAATCTGCATGGACTCAGGCCCCGGGGACGTGGAGCGGCTCCGGTTCGGCAACGGCCCGTCGGGCAACACCGTCAGCACGAGCAGCCTCCGCGACAGCGCGTGCAACACTCTCGACAACCTGGGTGTTGAACACACTCGGAATGATGTATTCGGCAGAACGCTCGTCCTCAGGAATTACCGAAGCAATCGCGTGCGCAGCAGCAATCTTCATCCCCTCCGTGATATCCCGAGCACGCACGTCGAGCGCGCCCCGGAAGATGCCCGGAAAGCACAGAACGTTGTTGATCTGATTGGGAAAATCGCTGCGCCCTGTTGCCATCACCGCAACGTTGTCCGGAATCTGGGACGGCATGATCTCGGGAATCGGATTAGCCATCGCAAAGACGATCGAATCATCCGCCATCGCTGCAACCTGTTCGCGCGTGACCGTCCCGGGCCCGGACAGCCCGATCAGCACGTCGGCCCCGACGATGACGTCGCTCAATGTGCCCGATCGCTTGTGGGGGTTGGTCAGCGCCGCGAACTCGCGCTTGGCATCGTTCGCGCTCTCCAACTTGGGGTCACCGTCGACGAGTGCCCCGTGACGATCTATCCCGACGATGTCCCGAACTCCGGCCCCCAACATCATCCTCGTAACTGCCGTGCCGGCCGCACCAACACCGACCACAACGACCTTGAGATCTGCCAGGTCGCGCCCCGTCAGTGCCGCTGCATTGATCAACGCCGCAAGCACCACCACCGCTGTGCCGTGCTGGTCATCGTGGAACACCGGAATGTCGAGCCGCTCGCGAAGTCGCCGCTCGATCTCGAAGCAGCGGGGCGCACTGATGTCCTCGAGGTTGA
>CAYNNW010000149.1:0-3475 GCA_964398435.1 uncultured Gaiellales bacterium
TGGAGAACTGTTGACGCGGGTCGGCCTCGATAACGCAGCCGATCGTAAGGTCGGAGGATTCAGTGGCGGCATGCGACGTCGACTGGACCTGGCACTTGCTCTCGTTCACAACCCGCGAGTGCTCTTCCTCGACGAACCAACCACCGGCCTTGATCCCCAAAGTCGCGCGGCGCTGTGGGACGAGGTCAGCCGGCTGGCGATCGACGATGGCGTTACGGTGCTGCTGACGACGCAGTACCTGGAGGAGGCTGATGTCCTCGCAAACCGCGTGGGCATCATTCACAACGGCCGGATCGTTGCCGAAGGGACGCCCACCGAACTGAAGGGGGAGATCGGCGCCCCAACGGTCGAGGTCTCCGTGCTTGACGGCGACAGCCGCCAGCGTGCTGCGCAGGTTCTTGCACAGTTCGGCAGCGAGGTACAGGCTGCGCCAACCAGCACTGCAGTCCGCGTTCCATCCGGCACCTCGCCCGACCTGCCGGCAATGGTACGAGCGCTCGACGAGGCATCGGTTGCAATTGCGCAGCTGCAGGTGCACGAGGCATCGCTCGACGACGTCTTTCTCGCCAAGACCGGTCGCAGTCTCGAGGGAGCTGCACCTCAGTGAGCGCACAATCAACCCCATACGACCGCGATCCAAGCGTGGTGTCGCAGATCGGCATGCTGGCCGCCCGATCAATCTCGCGCGTGTCGCGGACGCCACAGGTCGTGGTGCCCACGCTTGTCTTTCCGCTGATTTTTCTGGCTGTCAATTCCGGTGGACTTGCCAAGGCGGTGAACATTCCCGGATTCCCGACTGACAGCTTTGTCTCATTTGCCCTGGCAATGACATTTCTGCAGAGCTCAATGTTCGCAACCAGCTATGTCAGTCAGGCAATTGCCGAGGACATCGAATCCGGATTTCTCAACCGACTGTCACTGACACCAATGCGAGGTGCAGCGGTCGTGGTTGCGCAGCTGGCGGCAGCGGCAGCGATCGGTGCCTTTGCGGCAACGGTGTTCATTGTGATCGGGCTGATTGCCGGAGTTCGGTTTGAGACGGGAATTCCTGGCATCGTCGCGACGATCGTGCTGGCATCGTTGACGGCGATGGCGCTCGGTTCACTGGGGGCCTGGATGGCGCTGCGAACGGGGTCGAGCGAAGAGGCGCAGGGCCTGTTTCCCCTGCTGTTTGCTGCATTCTTCATTTCCTCGCTGAATATGCCCCGGGAGTTGATGACCGTTGACTGGTTCAGGGCGGTCGCATCAGCAAATCCGATTTCCTATCTGGTCGAAGGGCTGCGCAGTCTGGTGATCGTCGGCTGGGATGCCGGAGCGCTCGGGCGTGATGCATTGTCAATCGTCGGCGTCATGACGGTGGGGCTGGTCGGATCTGCGCGCGGAATCAGGCGTCGAATGGAGCGGACCTGATGACTGACATGCAACAACATTCCGAACTCATCACGTTTGGACGTGCTGCTCATGCCGTTGCCTGGCGTCACTTCCGCAAGTGGATTTCGATTCCGGCGAACCTGATGCCGACGCTGATGTTCCCCTTGCTGTTCTTCACGGCGTTCGCCGGAGGGCTTGCTTCGGTCGAGAACATTCGGGGCTTCGACTATCCGGCCAGCTACACCACGTTCCAGTATGCGTTCGTGCTCCTCCAGATGGCCGCATTCGGTGGCGTGGCAACCGGATTTTCAATCGCCGGAGATTTCGCGACGGGCTTCTATCAGCGCCTCTTTGTTGCCACGGCACGGCGTGAAGCGATCATGCTCGGGTTCGTGCTCTCAACGTTCCTGCGCTACATCATTCTGCTGCTGGTCGTGACAGGCATCGCGTTGGTCGCCGACCTGGAGCTCCCGGCTGGAATTGTTGGTTGGGTTGGTGCTGTCAGCCTCGGCCTCGTGCTGAACGTGGCGGGCACGATGTGGGCGTGCGCAGTGATGTTCCGCGGCCGTGGGCCACACTTTGCGCCGCTCATGCAGGTACCCGTATTCATCCTGCTGTTCCTGGCTCCTGTCTACATGCCGATTGAGCTGCTGGATGGCTGGATCGAGTTTGCCGCACGCGCCAACCCGCTGACCTATCTGCTTGCGGGGACGCGCGGCAGTCTCGTAGGTCTGGATGCCGATCTGGCAATGGCCTGGGGCTGTGCCGGTGCGCTGCTCGTCGTGACGACGCTTCTGGCACTCGGAGGCCTTCGCCGAGCCGAGCGTGCATCCGGATAGCGACTGTGTGCGGCCTCCGCGCTTCGCTCGCGCTAGACTTCGGCATTGCCGCAGCAGCTCGCCGGAAGGTGCCTGATGCATCTGCCCGGCACAAGTGGGATCGTTCATGCGGTAGAAACGCAAGGGAGCGTGGGACATGCAGGTAGAGGCAGTGAACAACGACTTTCGCTACATGAAGGTCGTTCGCAGTGGGGGAATCGCAGGCTTCATCGAGGAAGTCAGCGTGACTGATGCCATGCGTGCACAGATCAACGGCGCGCTCGGCGCGACTGCGGACATTCAGCTTGACGCCCGCGAGAGCGAGGAGTTGCTGCTGGCGGTCGGACGCGTGGTCAAGGAGCGACCGGCTCCGTCAAAGACGCGCGGCGCGGACATGTTCCAGTACGACCGCGAGATCGGCTGGAACGGCGATACCTACCGCGTTCATTCGGTGGGCCTCGGTGCTGACGAAGCGCTTCATGGTGTCATTTCGATTGCTGCCAAGCTGATTGGACGCGCAACCGGAAGCGGTGGCGGTGACATTGGCTTTGATCTGCCGCCGAAGATGGAGCTTCACTCCAAGGCCCCTGAGCAGCAGCTTGCTGGTCGACGGCCCAGCGGTGCAGGGATCGAAGATCGCCCGCACGTCGGTCGCGCAAGCGGTCCGGGCGTTCAGCCGTTCATCATCGACGACGGTCAGCCGGGGCTTGTTGTCCCGCCTGCAGACCTGCCGGCAGATACGCCGCGGATCATGGAGATCGGCACTATCGCTCCAGGTGACGATGTTCCGACCATCATGAATGACAACGGCGGCATCGTTCCGCCGTGGCTCGAGAACGAGCCTGCTGGCACCCGCTGAGCAGCGAGTCTCGTTTGGAAGCGCTCGGCATGCGCTAGTGAGCGTCTGCCGGCTCGGTATGAACGACGACCTCGTCGATCCCGTCATGCTGCTCGCAGATTGAGTGCTCAATCCGGCGAGCGAGGTCGTGGGCTTCGTGCAGGCGCGCGTCGGGATCACCGGCGACACTGGCAAACACCGTCGTGCGCCCGTTGTGCCTGCGTACGCGCAGGTCGATCGGCTGGAACCCGGTCACTCGCGTGATTGTGGCTGAAATCGAGGCGCGCAGCTCCTCGCTTCGAACGATGTCTGCAGGTTCCGACGGCTGCTGAAGCGGTTCCAGGTGTGTCCATGCTCGAGCCACCCCCGGGACGTTGGCGACGATGTCGCTTTCGACGCGTGTTGCGAGATCGTGTGCCTGTTCGAGGCGCAGCTGGGGGGGAAGCTT
>CAYNNW010000149.1:3485-4787 GCA_964398435.1 uncultured Gaiellales bacterium
CTCCAGTACCGTCACGTTGTGCACCTCGTGCACGCCCGGAACCCCGAGTACTGCCTGCATCACCTGGTCGCGGGCCGTTGCGGCCCGGTCGTCCGGCTCGATGTGAACCACGACATCCGTCCCGGGGAGCACCTGGCAGATCGCGTCTTCCACGCGGTGTGACAATTCGTGTGCCTGTGCCACGTGGTCTGTTGCCGCTACGGCAATCACCACGTCGGCCAGGTAGCGGCCGGCCGCACGCCGCAGTCGCAGACGCCTGAGCGTGACCGGGTCGGTCATCGAACGTACTGCGCGGCGGGCCATTGCCTCCTCCGCAACGGGGGCCCGGTCCATCAGTACCTGGGAGTTCTCCCAGAGCAGTCGGACTGCGGCAGCCATGACCAGTACCGAAACGAACAGTGCTGCCGCCGCGTCGGCACCGGGCATGCCCGCACCAGCAAGTGCGAGTCCGGCCAGTACTGACAGCGAGGCAATCAGATCGGATCCGAAGTGCAGGGCATTGGCAGCAAGTGCAGCACTGCCGTACCGTCGCGACACTCGCCACGTCGTGATCGTGCGTGACAGGTCGACGACGATGACAACGCCGAGAATCGCCAATGCATACCAAGGGACCGAGGGTGAATGGTGTCCCTGTACCAATGTTCGAGCGGAATGGAATCCCATCAAGGAGCCGGCAACCACCAGCAGCATCGCCTCTGCAAGCGCGGCAATATGCTCGACCTTCTCGTGCCCGAACGGATGATCGCGGTCGGGGGGGCGTGCCGACACGCGGACAGCAACCAGCGTCAGGACCGCGGAAGCCAGATCGGTGAGTGAGTGCAGCGCATCGGCGAGCAGACCGAGGCTGCCCGTGGCCAGGCCAGTGACTGCCTTGATCGTTGCCAGAAGCGCGGCTGCAGCGATGGAAAGTCGGGCGGTGCGGTCCTGTACGGAAACCGCCGATGCCGTGCTGGCGGAACCATCGGGCTGGGTTTCGGGGGGCGCATCCACACGCTCACCTTACCCGCGAACGCCAGTTCTGCGACGTCATGGTGTCCGGAAAAGAGTATCGATGGGTATGGTGTGATGCGTGTGCGCCTGCGACGTGAGGGACGCAGGCCACATCTGTGCGCGACAAACGGCGTGTGCACGAGGGGGAGGAACACACCTGTGAGGCTGACGAGGCGCGCTTTCAGCGTTCAGATCATTGCGACACTGGCGATCGCGGTCGTATCGCTTGCTGCTGCGGCTGACGCATCGGCAATCTCAACGAGGACACTGCTGCTGACCGAGCGCTTCAAGCCGACGTCGGCCCCGTCTTCG
>CAYNNW010000149.1:4797-5997 GCA_964398435.1 uncultured Gaiellales bacterium
AGTTCCGCCGAGTCCGTACCGCTGGCGACCGCGACCCCGTCGACGAAGATGGCCCCCTCTTCGACGTCGTACGCATCACAGATGCTGGCCCAGCGTGGAGAGACCGAGGGATTCCAGTTGATCGCCAAGTCGGCGACCAACAAGCTGTTTGCGTCCGTGGACGGTGGGTCGGACGATCTCTTGCGCAACAACACACGATTCCTGCGCGTCGGATTCGTTCGTGTAACACGTAAGTCCTCGAGCGGGTCCCAGGGGGTTGGCTACTACCCCGATCCGTTGCCGCCCCAGGAGCAGGACGGCATGTCGACCAATGTTGGTCAATGGAGTGGATTCGTCGTCCTGGTTGAAGTCCCGCGCGGAACGTCTGCAGGCACGTACCGGGGAGCGATCGATCTGACCGACGCCAATGGAGCATTGCAGGCTACGGTTCCGTACTCGATCCGGGTGTCGCGACTGGCAACCATTTCTCCCAAGGACCCGAAGGCATTCGTGGCCTATGGAGGAATCACACAGCGCTACCTCAACGCGGTCAACGAGAATGACAGCTACGAGCTGATGGTCAACCTGCAGGACTTCCTCGAGCGGTACAAGGTGTCACCGGTCCTGACGGCCTTCGCCAATCCCACCAAGTACGGCACGTACGACGAGCGTCCATCGGCGCGACTCAAGGCATTGCAGGCCATGGATTTCAGTTCGTTGATGTTCCCCAACATGACGGGTGATTTCCAGTGGAAGAAGCACTGGAAGCGGCTTGGCCCGCGATTCGTTACCAACGTCTATCGCTACTGGAAGGCGCGAAGCTACATTCGCAAGAACACCGTGTTCTGGGTCTGGGACGAGCCCGGCAAGCCGGCCGAGCAGCGGACCATCCCCAAGATGAACAAGATGGTTCACGGTCGGGCACCGGGCGTCAAGATCATGATGACCGGCACGCCGCGTCAGAAGGTCAAGAAGCGCAAGGTCTGCAAGTGGTTCGGAAATGGCGCCTGTAAAGTAATCGCTGCGCGACCGTATACGAACAAGCGCCTGTACAACGGCGGCAAGGACGACGTGGACATCTGGGCCGTTCCGACGCACCGCCACTACGGGCGGTACACGAGCACGCTCGAGAAGCACAGCCACTACGACAACAGCAAAGAGACGTACAAGCTGCTCCAGCGAATGCGCAAGCGCGGCAAGATCCTCTGGACCTACAGCTAC
>CAYNNW010000150.1:0-5956 GCA_964398435.1 uncultured Gaiellales bacterium
GCCGCGTACTGGGCAGCGGCACCGATGGCAATCACTCCCACGCGCGAGGCAATCCCCACGCCCCACACCTGTCCCCACCGCTCCAGGTGGCGCGCCGTTCGAGCGCGAACGCCCTGCACATCTCCCGCCGCCCCGGACTCGATATCGCCGCGCACCCCGACGAGGCGCAGGCGTCGCTGCTGCTCCCGCTCACGGGCCGCTTCGTCGCGACTGTCGCCACTCTGTATGCGCTGGTCTGTCATCGGCGTCTATCGGGCATGCCGGCTGCAGCACGGCTGGCTGCGCGCAGGCATGCACCACCCTCCAGGGGATGGGTACTCCGTCGGCGTATCGGCGACATTCGCACCGACCTGAAGTAGCGCCCGACTGCAGCTTGTTGCGGTTGCTACAGTGCACCGGTGCGCGAGTCATCTCGAGACATGTACGGCAGAAAGCCGATCAGCAACAGCCACGGCCGTACCCACGACCGGATCATGGCCATGCAGCGCGCGGACGACGTGCTGCCTGGCGCCGAGCACCTGCTGGTCGATACTCCCGATGATTCACTGGCGGCAGCCATCGTCGCGTTCCATCGCGAACATGTGGTCGGCAAGCACGTGGTCGTCCGCCGCACGTTCGAGCGCTCAATGGTGCTGCTGCTCCGGGACTTTGCAGAGAATGGGCCGGATCTGAATCGTCCGGTTGATCGCACAACCGTGACGCTGGATCGGCTTCTGGACCATCTGCACTGGCGAGCGCGTCTGGGACTTGCACACGGGAGTGAACTCCAGCGCACCGCGGTGCAGCTGTCACACCTGGCTACGTGGCTGGATGAACATCGTGGTACGTCGATTGGCGAATCGCGCGACGCGCTGCGGGATCGTGCTGCACAGCTCGCTGTCGCCCCCGTGGCTACGCCGCCGGGATCCGATCCGCCTGATCCGCGTCACGGTCGCTAGCGGCCGCTGCGCCTGCGGCGCTGTCATTGCGGATGAATGCCGTTGCCACGATCGCTGCTACTGCCGCACCTAGCAGCGGTCCAACCCACCAGACGACTGCGTCTGTGAATGAACCGTTGGCGATTTCCGGGCCAAGTGCGCGTGCCGGATTCATTGCAGCACCGGTCATGGCACCGCCCATGAAGATGTCTGCCGTGATGACAAGGCCGATTGCAAGCCCGGCAACGGGGCCGGCGGCCGGGACGTAGGCGTTGTCCCTGTCCACCGCCACACCAAAGATCACCCAGACGAGCAGAAAGGTCAGCACAGCCTCAATTCCGATGGCCGCACCAACCGACACTCCCTTGCCCAGTGCAGGCAGGCCTGCGTCGATTTCGCCGGGATACAGCGACTTGATCACGAATGCGCCTGCGGTCGCGCCCGCCAGCTGTGCGGCCCAGTAGGCAGCCATTTCGACGGGAGGGAGCTTGCGAACAAGAGTCAATGCAAAGCTGACCGCCGGATTGAAGTGTCCACCCGAGACATGCCCGACTGCAACAACCATCACGCCAATGGCCAGACCGTGGGCGAGCGCCGCGCCAACCACCCCGCCGTCTGGCTGGGTGACGAGGTAGCCGACACCAACGGCAATGAGTGCGAACGTGCCGACAAATTCGGCAATCAACCGGGAAACGAGCGGGAACGACTGCATTTGACTTTCTCCTTGACCATCACATGGACACGGAGCGAGTGTAGCGCCGGGGGCGGTCGTCATTCGACCGGGAAGAAATTCAGCGAGCCGGTGACACTTTCGTCCACTCCGCCAATGAGGCTTTCCGTTGCCGGTAGACCCTGTCGGCGAGGCTTCAACCTACTCGTGCCCCGTGCTCGCTGCAAGAAGAACTGTAGGTGGTGCTGCCCGCCTCGACAAGGGGGGCGGCGCTGGTCTGGCCGCATGTACGCGCACAGTGCATGAATTCATCACGTACACACGTGCAGACTCTCTACGTGCACTTGAGGCAATTACACTGTTGAACAGCGATGTTGCCACCCGTCCGCCCATATCACGGTTCCGCACCTGCGTCGACCCAGCCGGTCGAACGCGTTGACCTGCGTCCAGTGCCGGAAGAGGACGCACGATGAGCGCCGCAGGCCGCCCCCGCACGGGGAGTCGGGGCGCAGGTGGGGCGCGCCGCCGCACAGGCGGCTACGGAACGCTGCCCGTAGCGCCAGACGATGCCAGCGCCCGCACGTTGTCAGCCACGATCCAGGCGGTCGTGTTTGCAAGCGCCGACGGGGAATTCGTCATTCTGCGAGCCGTCGACAGCCGAGACATCCGGGTCATGCTCAAGGGCGCCCTCTCGCACGTTCACGTTGGTGAGGCCGTTGAATGCGAGGGCGAGTGGCGCGAACACGCCGTTCACGGCTGGTCGTTCCACGTGACGCAGGCCACGGTTACTCGTCCCAACTCGGAAACGGGGATGGCCGCGTACCTGGAATCTGCAGTGCCGGGGATCGGCCCCGTGTTTGCCCGCGCCATCGTCGACACGTTTGGCGAGTCGACCTTCGACGCGATCGACGGCGACCCGTCAGTGCTCTACCGAGTGCGCACACCAAACGGTACTCGCATGTCGACGGCCAAGGTTCGCGCGGTGATTGAGGCGTGGGAGGACGCGCGCGCCGTTCGCCGGGTGATGCACTTCCTTGCCAGTCACGGTGTGACTCCCGGAATTGCGACCCGCATTCACCGGCATTACGGTGACAAGGCACTGAAGATTCTGAAAGACGACCCGTATCGGATGGTCGAGATCCGCGGCATCGGGTTTCGGATCGCGGATCGAATAGCGCGCAACCTCGACGTTCCGCTGGAGTCACCGCAACGCATTCGCGCGGGTATTGTCTTCTGCCTGTCCGAGGCTGAGGGGCTCGGCCACTGCTACCTGCTCGAGGAAGAGCTGACCGCAATGGTCCTCGAACAGCTCGTGCTCGAGGACGACGCTGCTGTCTTCGAACAGCTGGCGGAGCTCATTCGCGCCGATCAGCTGATCGTGGAATCTGCTGAAGAGGGAAATCGCGTTTACCTGCCCGAGCTGTACAGAGTTGAGCGGCGACTTGCCCGCAACATCGGCAAGCTGCTCGAAGGCGACCCGGGTGTCAGCCCTGATCTTGCTGAGCGCGCACTGCGCCGGCCTGACAGTGGGGATTTCATTCCCAATGATGGGCAGTGGCAGGCGATCGAACACGCGTTGACGCGTCGCGTCTCACTGATAACCGGACTGCCCGGCACCGGTAAGACAACACTCGTCAAGCTGTTGCTGGACATCCTCGATGCAACGCTGCCAACCCCGCTGGAAGCCGGTCCGGGGTCACCCGCGCCATATGTCCTTGCGTCCCCCACCGGCAAGGCAGCACGACGACTGAGTGAGGCAACCGGACGACCGGCCTCGACAATCCACCGGCTGCTGAAATGGCTTCCGCGCCAGGCTTCCTTTGAACACGATGAGAACCTTCCACTGCCGGCGCGCTTTGTCATTGTTGACGAGACCAGCATGGTTGATCTGCGCCTGGCGGACTCGCTGCTTCGCGCCATCGGTCCGGGCACACATCTCGTGCTCGTCGGCGATGCAGACCAGCTTCCGCCGGTGGGGGCGGGCAAGGTCTTTGATGACCTGATCGCCAGCGGGTCGGTGCCCAGCGTCAAACTCAGCGAGATCTTCAGGCAGGCAGCTCGATCACTGATCGTGCGGAATGCCCACGCGATCGTTGCCGGGCATCAGCCCTTCCGGAATCGAAAGGATGCGGCCGAGAAGCTGGACCTTGAGATTGAGGATCTGGAAGAAGACTATTTCTTCGTCCATCGCGACGAAGCCGAGGACGTTGCCGAAACGATCGTCGATTTCGCCGCAACACGCATACCGCAACGGTATGGGCTCGATCCGCTCCGCGACGTGCTTGTCCTGGCCCCGATGAAGAAGGGACCCTGCGGCCTCGAGGCACTGAATCGCATGCTGCAACGTCGTCTCAATCCGGACGGCAAGGCGGTCGGGGTTCGCGATCTGCGCGTCGGCGATCGGGTCATCCAGACCAGAAACGACTACGGCATCGAAGTCATGAACGGCGAAGTCGGAGTGCTGGTGTCGCATGACCGCGAGGCAGGACATGTGGTGGTCGACTTCGGCGAACGCACTGTCGAGGTACCACTGGGCGACCTCGACAGCTTCCTGCCGGCCTACGCGATTTCGGTACACCGCTCGCAGGGCAGCCAGGCACCGGCGGTTGTCTGCGCGGTGGCAACCAGCCATTTCATCATGCTCACACGCTCACTGGTCAATACCGCGATTACTCGCGCGCAACGCCTGTGCGTATGCGTGGGGCAGCAGCGTGCGATGGCGATCGCAGTGCGCACGATGGACACGCGCCGACGGAACTCCGCCCTTGCCGAGCGGCTGACGATTCACTGAGCACCCACTCACCCGGGGAGCTCAGCCGCACGCCACAGGTACCACGACGCCACGGACCTCCAGGGGCGCGCCGGTTCGAGGGCTGCACGGAGATCACTGGGCGAGGGCAGCTCCTGCGATTCCGTAATTCGGGCCCAGCCCTTGCGAACGCCCAGATCGTCGACCGGCAGGACATCCGGTCTTCCCAGGTGGAAGATCAACAACATCTGCACGGTCCACGGCCCAATACCGCGGACGACAGTGAGCTGGTCAATGATCTCATCGTCACTGAGCTGCGCGAGCCCGTCGTCGTCCGGCACCGTTCCACTGATCGTGTGTGACGCAAGGTCGTGAAGCGAGCGAGCCTTGCCGGCTGATACGCCGGCCGTTCGAAGGAGCTCGGCAGGTGCCTGCATCAATTGCTGCGGAGTTGGAACATCGTCCGCGGACAGGTGAAACAATTCGCACATGCGCCTCCAGATGGTGGACGCAGCTTTTCCGGACAGCTGTTGAAAGACGATGCTCCGTGCAAGCGCATGGTAGGGAGATCCATACCGGTCGCGCTGAAGATCAGGTGGCCCAACGCCCTCAACTACGGGTGTAAGTTGGGGGAGCTCCCGACAGATGTGTGCGGCGCCCTCATCCGCACCGTCAAAGAGATTCACCATCACTCTCCACCAACATAGTTGGACCTCAGGTACCGCTCTGAGAATCCGGCTCGAAGGATGTTGCGGTAGCTGATCGATGGACGACCGTCGATCTGCTCTCCGGTCTCAAGCGCTGCAACATCGCAGCCCAACTCAAATGCGTCTCGTACCCTCCGAGCAAGCAGCGCCGACTGGCATCCCCGCCCGCGGGCGGATTCGAGCGTCGCTGCAAGACCGAGCTGCGCAACACCGTCAGATACCCGCATCGCCGCACACCCCACCGGATGCCCATCGGCCAACGCCAGATAGCAGTACCACGTACTCAACAGCGGAAGGTTTCGCGCCATCGCAGAACACCACTCAGGCAGCTCAAATCCCTCGGCCAGTATCCGACCGAACACAGGGCCGTCAGCTGCCGTCGCACGAAGAATTTCGACTCCATCTCCGGTATGAGCGGGCTCGTCGGCCTGAATCACCTCCCACTCGGAACGATTCAGACTGAACTTCATCCAACGATACCCCGGCGTGTATCCACGCCTGACCAGCTCGACGTGAGCGGCTGCCGCCAGAGGAAGCGCGGGAGCAACGGCAACGTAGTGTTGAACTCCCTTCCCCTGCAGCCAGTCGAGCACCCGGGACAGCGAGTCGGTGTCCTCCGCGCCACCGAAGACAAGGTTGAGGCGTGGGACCGCCCCGAGCGACTGCGAAACCGTAGCCTGGACGCGTCCGATATCGCATCGCTCGAAGCCGTGTTCGGCAGCGATATCGGGCGACACTGAATCCCAGATATCACTCCACATCAACTGTTCTGCGTGCTCCAGTCGTGCCGCGTACGACGCTGATACTTCAGTCATGGTGCGGCACGCAGACGCCGACACGCTGGAAGCCGATTGATTGCACATTCATGAAGAACTCCCCGGACAATGGCTCGTATGAAGCGAACCATACCGCG
>CAYNNW010000151.1:0-5934 GCA_964398435.1 uncultured Gaiellales bacterium
AAGGTTGGCGTGGTCATCTGCTTCGACCGCCACTTCCCAGATTTCTATCGCATCCTGGGTCTGAAGGGCGCGCAGATCGTGTTTAACCCGTCAGCAACGGTTGAGAGCCTGTCACGCTATCTGTGGGAGTTGGAGCAGCCGTCACAGGCAGCCGCAAATGGCTATTGGATTGGTGCCATCAACCGTGTCGGTGTTGAGGAAGGCGTCAGCGATCCGCACAAGTTCTACGGATCCAGCTACTTCTGTGATCCGCGTGGAAAGATTGTCGCTCAGGCCAACGACACCGACGACGCCGTCATCGTTTCGGACATCGATCTCGACATGATCACCGAGGTACGCGATACCTGGCAGTTCTTCCGTGACCGACGTCCTGAGACGTACGACGCGATGTGCGAGATGGCACTGCCGTAACCAGCGTCAGGGGACGAGAACCAGCCCTGCAGTATCGACTGCCACCTTGCGAAGGCTCGTCACGGTTGACCTTGCATTTGAATTTCGCAGCGAATCGACGCCCTTGACATAGTGCTCGCCTGCCACTTGACGAATCCCGAGTCGTGCCTGGATCACAGAATCAATACCGTGCGACGCCAACAGGCTATTCCTCAGCACTGGATCTCCTTCGAGCAATGCAAATCCTTCGTTTGCATCGCGGATCGCTGATTCAAGACTGCGTTCGGCATTCGCGTGTTGCGCGTTCGCCTGTGTACCTACGAATTCAAATGCTCGCCGAGCAGACGAAATGGCGCTGTGCAGGTGGTCCGCTGCGCTACCGATGAGCGTTGCTACCTCGAGCCCGCGTGAGGTCATTGTCGAAACGGGTGTCATGGTGTCCCCTGTGTTGCGTTGACACGCCGGAACGCTGTTCGTCCCTGCGTCAACCCGTCGACACCCTGCTATCGAGGGGGATCAGGGTGCGGTTTCAGTCGGTGGCGCCGAGGGCTCGCCAATTCATTTCGCGAAGTGCGCGTTCGACATCGCTCTCGCGCATACCGGCGGCATTGGGCCAGCGACTGATGATCCAGTCGTGCTGGCTGGCGAGCACATCCGAATCTCGAATCGAGGCAAGATCAGCAACTGGTGCGATGCCTGCAATCATATGCTCGGAGCGCGCTACGGCCTCGAGTGCAGGATCACCATCGAGTAGAACTCCCGCGTCGCGCGAATAGCCGTACTGGGCGTCCCCCTCGAGCATTGCCCGCCACGGGTATGCAGACCCGACGTATGTCAGTCCGTCACCGTGAATCACCGTGTGATGCATGCGAGGCTCGCCCTCCCGCACCACGGTCGTCGGAACCTCTGCACGGCGCAACAGATCGGCATCACGTGGCGCGAGGTCGCGCACGACGACAGAGACGTCGGCTCCCGCACGGTGTGCACCGATAATTGCCCTCGTTGAATCAATGTCATCGATCGCCTTGGTTGCCACATACAGGCGCCGACGACTCCCCAACAGCTCGCGAATTGTTGAGGTGGCGTGCTGCCTATCCGCAACAAAGTCGTTGAAGACAATCCCGCTTTCTGCCGCATCGTCGATGGCGCGAGCCATCGCTTCGGGATCACCACTCCGCGACACGCTGCTAGCGACAGCTGCGCGCTCCGCAGCCATACCCTCAACTACGATCCCAAGATCCGTGTGATCCCCTGATACCTCCAACACCGTGTTGTGCACCCAGGTTCTGGGAGCATCCGCCTCCACATGAGCAATCTTGGAATGGAGCCACGCACGACCGGCAAGTTGATCGGGTGCATATGCATGCACACCAACTCCAGCCTTCGCCAGCTCGGCTGCCCGGGCGGCACCCCCCTTGTTCCAGGGAGTCATCGCGTGTGGATTGACCAACATCGAGACCGACCTGCCGGCCTGTGACCAGCCAGTCAATTCTCCGAACATCGCATGTTCGCCCAAAAAGAACGTCTCCATGGAAAACGGCGCCTCAGGATGTGACCGGGCGAACGCTACGATGTCGTCGATGACCGCCGACGACCCCTCGACGAACTTGACCACTGCCGGCACAGGGGCGATCTCAGCCATGGCACGCCGCCGACATCATGTGATCACGAGGGATCCCGGGTCTTTGACTGTGTCCTCGTCGACGTTCCCACTAATACCGGGTACCGTCCCCTTCGAGGAGCGCTGCCACACTTCCCAATCACCAAATGCCCCCGGAACAGATGGAGCATCGACTCCCCAGTGAGCGATCCACAGTGGGTAGTCATCTGCGATACCCAGTGTGTCATTCACCTTCTCGTTCCAGAAGCTGGGAGAGGTATAGATCAGCGGGCGAACACCGGTCTTCTCATACACGGTATCGAGCCAGGTGCGCGTCCAGCGGGCCATCTGGTCACCATTCAGTGGACCAGCCTCCTCCAGGTCGAGTACGGGTCGCAGGTCACTCGAAGCTACCTGCGCGGTATCGAGAAAGTGTTGCGCCTCAAGCCGCGCGTCTTCCTCGATATCCGAGGTCTGGCTGACCGGGCGTGCGTAGTTGTAAGCGCCGATCGGAATTCCCGCTGCGTTGGCCTCTGCACGGTTGTCTGCGTATGTTGCGTCAACGAAGTCCTTGCCCTCGCTCGCCTTGAGGAATGCTGCACGGATACCCGACTCACGTACCTTCGTCCAGTCAATGTCGCCCTGGTGGTTGGAGACATCGATGGCCGGCACCGACGCCTCGCCCGCAACCTGCGCTGCCGCCTGCTTCGCTTGCTCAGTCCCCGCCGGCAGCGTTCCGCCGGCACTGCGGGCCTGCTGACCGGCGTTGTCTGCTCCGGCCTGTGCATCGTTCTTTGCAGCGGGTGGCGGGGGTGGCGGAGTTGGTTCCGGCTCCGGCGCAGGCGGTGGGACGGTCGTGGCTACGTACCCGACGATGTAGTTGTCGTCGAGTGCGTAGTCGCGGCGCAGTACCGCATCACTCGTGTTTCCCTCGATCGTATGAACACGACCGTTCTCAACCTTCTCAACAATTCCGATGTGGTCAGTCCAACGGCCGGATCCATCCCCCTGAAACAACACCACATCACCGGGTGCCGGCTCAACACTGCCACGCTCACGCCAGCGTCCGTTCTCTTTTGCCCAGTTCCCAACGGTCTGGCAGAGGCCGTCACCGTTGTCGTCGACCAGAGGGATTCCCGCCTGATTGAAGACCCACGAGACGAAGTATGCGCACCAGGCGTGGTCGACGTCCCCGCTCCCGCCAATTACTGACTTGCGGTATTCATTGATGCGCGCACCCCGGTTCTCGCCGCCCTCCTCGACGACGCCAACTTCCGCGGCGGCAAGGTCGACGATCTTCTGGCGCACGTCCTTTGATCGTTCGCGCCCCGATGGTTCGGTTGCATCGGCCGCTCCATTGCCCTGTGCAACGGGAGCCGGGGCCGCTGGTGCGGCGCTCTGAGCTGTCAGAAAGCGCTCCACCATAGCCGATTCCTCGGGCGTGTAGTGCGCAACCACCGTCAGGAACAGCGCTGTCGCTTCTTCAATGTCGTCGGTAGCATCGAAGTAACGGTGAAACGCTTCATTCTTCTGCTCGAACGTCGTGGCGTTTGCCAGCTCCTGCTCAAGCGCGGCAACCGATGGGTACGTGACAGCTCCCTGCTGTGGCGTATCGGATCCCGACTGACTTGGCGTCTTCACATCTGTCTGAACAACCGACTGGTCAGGTGCCGCCTGGCCAACAGATGCGGATGTTTGTGCGCATGTGGTTACCGCACAGCCGCAGGCTCCGGTTCCTCCGCATGATCCGCACACAGGCTGTTCGAGCGCTCCAGCGCCGGTGGCAGCCTGTGTCGTTGCCGCTGAGGAATCCTGGGCGACGTCGCCGGCGCCGCCCCCAATCACCGGAGGATCGATCGTCTGCTGCACGGGTATCGGATCCGGGGGCCCGGCGGAGGCCACGGGGGTATCAACAGGCGCGGGCGGTCCACCCGGCTGCGTCGCTGGCATTGCCGCAACAACTGGTTGTGTGGCGCATCCACACGATGTGGTCATCGGTATCGTCCCTGGTGATCACGCACGGCGCGCTACATCGCAACGCACCACATGTGTATTCGTCCCTACCGGGCTATCGGGGATCCGGGGGGTTCGTGTTTCTCTGAATCTGGCATCATTCGGGAATGAACGAAGATCTGAGAAGTCGCCTCACTCCCGAGCAGTACGCCGTCACGCAGGAGGCCGCGACCGAGGCGCCGTTCACTGGTCGCTGGTACGAGTGCACGGACGATGGCACGTATCGCTGCATCGTCTGCTCGACACCGCTGTTTGCCTCGACCACGAAATTCGACTCGGGAAGTGGCTGGCCCAGCTTCGGTGATGCACTCGAGGGAGCCGTGACGATGCATGAGGACACGTCGCTTGGCATGCGGCGTACCGAGGTTCGATGCGCTGCCTGTGATGCGCACCTTGGCCACGTTTTTGACGACGGTCCCCTGCCCGGCGGGCAGCGATTCTGCATCAATTCATGTGCACTCGACCTCGACCGAGCTGACTAACGTTCGTCCCACACCCGGCGTGCGAGCGGTCAAGTCGCAGCCTTGAAATGCCGATACCTCGCGCGTGAAGGCGCGCGCAACAGATATCACTGCCCGATCTGTTGCGGCCGCCGCCGTCTGGTGGACAACGATCCTTGCTGCGGTGGCGCTTCTGGCAGTGTCGCTCCGAGCCCGGCACGAGTTGCCTGAGCTGGAGTCGCTCGTCGTTGCGGTTGCGATTGCGCTTGGGGCAGCGGCGCTTGGTCTTGCCCGGTTCGAATTTGCCGAGACTCGCTGGAGCGAAGGCGATCACGAACACGAGCGCACGGAACGGGCAACGCTCTCGGTCGCGCTCGATAGCGCACCACTACTTCTGGCTGCACTGCTGTTCCACCCGTCCGCCGCGATGCTGATCGCCGTCGCCGCATCGACCACCGCCTCGCGTCGACTACACGGTATGCCGCTGGTATTTCACGTCTGCGCCGTGGCGCTGGCTACAGGGCTCGCCTCAATCGCAACTCACGTGACTCTGGCATCGGGTGTGACAAGCGAGCGAGCGCTTCCCGCTGTCATCATGGGAGCCGCGACACTGGCGATCGTGGCCATCTGTTCCCAACTGCTGGCTGCCGAGCGCATGCGCAGCGGGTCGGCACCGCGATTGGTGGCGGCCTCGCCGCTGCGGCAGGTGCTGCTGGTTCAGGTGGCGCTTCCTGCGCTCGCCGTGGCCGCGTGCGGATCGTGGCTGCAGAAGCCACTGATTGCGCTGGGCATTGTGGGAGTGACCTCCATCGTGACAGCCGCACTGCTTCAGATGGTTCAGCAGCACCGGATCAACTCCGACGAGAACGAGTACCTGCGTTCTACGTTCTCCCGCTATATGCCTGCCCCCGTGGCGGATCGCCTGATCACGGGCGCCGACCAGGCCCGGCTGGGCGGTGCCCAGCATCGAATTACCGTGATGTTCTGCGACATCCGCGGCTTCACATCGTGGGCAGAAAACCAGCCTCCAGACGAAGTTTTGACGGAGCTGAATCGCCTGTTGACCATGCTTGCCGATGCAATCGTTCAGGGACAGGGCACGCTGGACAAGTTCGTCGGTGATGGCCTGATGGCGTTCTGGGGCGCACCCGACGATGCTGATGATCACGCGGCGCGAGCGCTCGCAACCGTGCCGCGCCTGCTCATGCGCGCACGCGAGTTCAATGCGCAGCGCACCGCGCTGGGCATGTCGCCACTGGAAATCGGCATAGGAATTGCCAGCGGTGATGCAGTGGTCGGCAACGTCGGCTCGGAGCGGCGACTGTCCTACACCGCCATCGGCGATCCAGTCAATCTTGCTGCACGACTGGAGAAAGCGACGAAGAACCACAACACGCCTGTGCTGCTGGCTGAGTCCACGTTTCTGGAACTGCCGCTTCAGCTCCAACGTCAGTGTGCACGTCTTGCCTCGATCGAGGTCAGTGGCCGGGA
>CAYNNW010000152.1:0-5897 GCA_964398435.1 uncultured Gaiellales bacterium
GCCTGATCGACTTCGATGACCTTGTCGAACTGCTCAAGCCCGTCAACACCGTCATGGTCGCCCGGTCGCTGTCGTGCACGGTTCAATCGAGTTGCCACGGACTTGTACAGAATCTCGTTGACGAGCGTCGACTTCCCGGATCCCGACACACCGGTGACGCAGGCAAAGCGTCCGACAGGTAGCGACACGTCGATGTCGGCAAGGTTGTGCTCGCGCGCGCCACGTACTGTGATCCAGCCGCGATCCTCGCTGACTCTCCCGGGAGTTGAGATGACCCGCTTCTTTGTGAGGTACTGGCCAGTCAGTGACTCAGCAACGTCAGCAATATCATCGATCGTTCCGGCAGCAACAACGTGCCCACCGTGTTCGCCGGCGCCCGGGCCCATATCGACAATGTGATCGCTGGCCCGCATCGTCTCCTCATCGTGCTCAACGACAATCACCGTGTTGCCAACGTCGCGCAGCCGCTCGAGCGTGGCTATCAGCTTGCCGTTGTCACGCTGATGCAACCCGATCGATGGCTCGTCGAGGATGTACAGAACGCCGACCAAGCTGGACCCGATCTGGGTCGCGAGGCGAATTCGCTGCGCTTCGCCACCGGAAAGCGTTCGAGCGGCACGGTCGAGTGCAAGGTAGCCAACACCAACATCATTGAGAAATCGAAGTCGCTCAACAATTTCGCGGATGACGCGTTCGCCGATCAGCGACTGCTGCTCATCCAGCTCAACATTCTCGAGCCACGTGATTGCACTGCCAACATCCATGCCGCTGACCTGGGCAATAGTGTGATCGCCGACCGTTACCGCGAGACTCTCTGGGCGCAGTCGTGTACCCGCACACGACGGGCATGGTCGGTCGCGCAGGTACCGCTCGATCCGCTCACGAACCTGATCACTCTCGGTGTCTTCCCACCGACGCTGCAGGTGCGCCACGAAGCCTTCGAACTTCAGGTTCCAGGTTCGCGTCCGTCCGCGACGGTTGCGGAACGTCACGGGCACACGTTCGCCATCAGGCGTACCGTTGAAAAAGATGTCGCGGTGCTCGTCTGAGAGGTCACGCCAGGCAACGTCTGTCGGGATGTCCCAGTGCTCGGCAACGGACGCGATCAGGCGGTCGTAATATCCGCCGGTTGTCCCGGAGAGCACGCCGACCGAGAGCGCACCTTCATCGATTGACAGCGAGTCGTCAGCAATCAGCAGCGCTGGATCGACCTCGCGGCGAAACCCAAGCCCGGTGCACTCGCTGCATGCACCGTGCGGCGAGTTGAACGAGAACATTCTCGGCTCCAGCTCCGGCAGTGAGATGTTGCAGTCCGGACAGGCGAACCGTTCGCTATACAGATGCTCGGTGTGCGCGGCCGTCGCTGCCTCGCTCGACCGCTCAACCGTGCGGACTGCGACCAGGCCGTCGGCAAGTCGCAACGCGGTCTCAACCGAGTCGGCCAATCGTCGACGAATCCCCTCGCGCAGCACCAACCGGTCTACGACGACGTCAATGTCGTGCCGGTGCGTCTTGGCCAGCGTGATCTCGTCATCAACACGGTACAACTCGCCATCGATCAGAACGCGCGTGAAGCCGTCGCGACGCACATCCTCCAGCAGTTTCTGAAACTCACCCTTGCGACCACGAACCAGTGGCGCCAGAACCATGAAGCGGGTTCCGTCTTCCAGTGCGAGTATCGAGTCAAGAATCTGCTCGATTGACTGGGCGCCAATTCGATTGCCGCAGTTGGGACAGTGGGGGATTCCTATGCGGGCGTAGAGCAATCGCAGGTAGTCGTGAATCTCGGTCACCGTACCGACGGTCGAGCGGGGGTTGTGGCTCGTCGTCTTCTGATCGATGGAAATGGCGGGCGACAGTCCCTCGATCGTGTCGACGTCGGGCTTATCCATCTGGCCCAGGAACTGGCGCGCGTACGCCGACAGGGATTCGACGTACCGTCGCTGCCCCTCGGCATAGATGGTGTCGAATGCCAGGCTTGATTTGCCCGAGCCTGACAGGCCGGTGATGCAGATCAGTCGGCCACGCGGCAGCGACAGACTGATGTCCTGCAGATTGTGTTCGCGGGCTCCGCGGATGACAATTTCATCGGGCATGCCGGCCATGATAGCCGTCGCCCGGGGGATGACGTCAGGATCGATCCGAATGCGTGGACCCGCCGCTATCCGGTGCGCGGTGTCGCTCCCACTGTGCAGCACCGGCACCCGCACCCGATATCCCGCCGTTTGCAGGAAGAATCCAGCTGCGGCCGGGGAGCTCGCCGGGCTGTTCGGATTCTGGATCGGCGATCGAACCTGGACCGTTCGACTCTGGCTCCCATGGATCGGCGATCGGAAGCACGGTCGTCACGTACTCGGCGTCGATCCCGATGGGCTCGATCATTGCGTCATCTGTACTCCCCCCAGATGCGCTGCCTCCCGATCCTCCCTCAGCTTCACGACGCCCACGCGCCGTTGAGGTGACAAGGCGCCATGCTGCCGCGGGATCCGGCAGATACCGCAGCCCGTGAAGCGGCGTGCCACCGCCAGGCGCATCCATCAGCAGTGCGCCGAATCCCAGCATTCGCCCGACCACCCCCTGACTGACCTGCATTTCACTCAGCTTGACCAACGGCGTCGCAGCGATCCGTCGGTGAAGAACTCCCTGGATGTGCATCACTTTTTCACTCGTGATCACGGCGCGCTCGAACTCCCAGGCGATGACGGCCCCCGCCAGACGGATCACCACGACCACACCGACCACCAGCAACGCTGCCAGAACCCACCAGACAATCCGCTCGCCACCCACTTCGATGCGCATCAGTCCACCAAAGGGAAGGCCGGCGATCCCCCAGGCGAACATGACGAGCGGAACAATCAGCACGAGCGCGTCGCGCAGCGCGCCCACCAGCGCCCACGGGTGCTGGCGAGTTGCCAGCAGCACGACCTCATCATCACCGAGATACCTGCGGAGATCAGCACCGCTTCCGGTGTCAGTTCGGCGTCGGAGGAACCGTGCGCGCCGCATGGTCAGCTAGACGAGCGCGCTCAGGAACTGGACGACGCGATCGGCAACAAGCTGCAGAAAATGGATCAGCCAGTCGAACACGGCTGTCAGCATCGCGGCAGCACCCACCGGATCCTGAACCACCCAGTAGAGAAACAGCGCCACCAGCGCCACCGGTACAACTATGCGGGTGTTCACCTTCACAGCTTCTGTGTTCGCCCTCGATGCTGATAGTCCTCGCAACGCACGGACAGTGACGTACGTTGAGCTGGATTCCTGGACGCTACGCGCTGAACCGGACGCAGCCGCAGTCACGGCCGGCTAGCGTGACGGCCTGCGGGTAAGCGTGACGTCACCGGTGTCAGTGGTCGCCATCACGGTTCCGGGGCGGCGATCACTGGCACGGGCGATGACGCGGTCGCCGATCTTGACCCGCCCGGAATCCGAATCAGCCTGAAGGTCCACGGGGCCGCCGACGACGATGTCAATGTTGCCGGTATCCGTCGTCGCACGTATGTCGGCCACGCGCGCCAGCTCCGTAATCGTGATCGATCCGGTGTCGCTCTGCGCAACCATTCGTGCTGGGCCACGCAGCTTGATCGAGCCCGTGTCCGTCACGATTCGAACCTCTGGGCCAGGGCCCGGGCCCCACTCGCGCCGAATTCGCAGGCGATGGACGCACAGTGATCGACGCGTGCAGATCGGCTTCAATGTCACAACGCCGCCCGTCTGCTGTGGCTTCAGCAGCGACGTAGTCGACGTGCCGGCAGGCCACCTTCCGCTGATCTTGACGACGTACGTGGCAGTGGGAACGGTCGGACCGGGCTTGTCTGTCGGCATCGGACGATCATCGCGCCCATCGAAGGTGACATCGGTCGTGTCAGCCGACACGATGAATCCTGTTGCGTGCCCGCCGTTGCGGGGATGCCACGTCGCGTTGCGAACTGCCTTCGCGGTGTCGACAGACCCACACCCGACAAGCACCCAGCTGGCCATGGCCGTTGCGAGCACAATCGCACACGCCACGGCAACGGAGCGCGATGTCGCTGCGATGTAGGCCATCTACTCCTCCACATTCCGGGCCAGCCAGACCGACCCCAGGCACGTTGCGTGATTCAGCAATTCCGACAGAAATCCTGCTACCGCAGTGCACGAACCACCTACTGCAGCGCACGAATCTCGTCACGCAGCGCGGCCGCCCGTTCGAATTCGAGCTGCTCGGCCGCCTCGAACATCTGCTCTTCCAGTTCGACCAGCTTCTGATGCCTCTCTTCGTCGGAGAGTGTCACCACTGCACTCGACGACGCCGGAGCCGATGCGCGATCGCCACGCTGGTCGTCCGACGTATGGGCCCCATCTCCCCCCGGGGCAAGGAATTCGGCGATGTCACTGACGCCCTTCCTGATCGAGGCAGGAGTAATCCCATGTTCCGCGTTGTACTCCTGCTGCCGAGCCCGGCGCCGATTCGTCTCGTCAATTGCCTCCTGCATCGAGCGGGTCACCCGATCCGCGTACATGATTACGCGGCCCTCGACATTGCGGGCGGCCCGCCCGATTGTCTGGATAAGTGCAGTGCGTCCGCGCAGGAATCCTTCCTTGTCAGCATCGAGAATGGCTACCAGCCTGACCTCGGGAAGATCGAGCCCCTCGCGCAGCAGATTCACGCCCACCAGCACGTCGTACTCGCCCAGTCGCAGCGAGCGGATAATCCGGATCCGCTCAAGTGTGTCGACGTCACTGTGCAGATACCGGACCCGGAACCCGGATTCATCCAGATAGTCCGTCAGGTCTTCGGCCATCTTCTTGGTCAGCGTTGTCACCAGCACGCGCTCGTCCGCCTCGACCACCGCACGCACTTCATTCATCAGATCGTCCATCTGACCCGCAGTTGGACGGATCTCGACCGGTGGATCGATCAATCCTGTTGGCCGAATCACCTGCTCGGCAATGTGCGCGGCCCGTTCCAGCTCGAATGGCCCAGGCGTTGCCGAGACAAACACCGCGCTGTTCACCCGCTCGAGAAACTCATCGAAGCGAAGCGGACGGTTGTCGAGTGCACTCGGCAGGCGAAAGCCATATCCCACGAGCGTCTCTTTTCGTGCCCGATCACCGTTATACATCGCACCAATCTGCGGCACGGTGTTGTGCGACTCGTCAACGAGCAGCAGAAAGTCATCGGGGAAATAGTTGAGCAGCGTGGTCGGCGTATCGCCGGCAGCTCGACCGTCGAAGTAGCGCGAGTAGTTCTCGATTCCGTTACAGAACCCCAGATGTTCCAGCATCTCCAGGTCGTACTCGGTGCGCTGGCGAATCCTGTGTGCCTCCAGTGGTTTGCCCTCGGCCTCGAATCGGGCAACCTGCTGCTCCAGCTCGACGCGGATTCTGCCGGCAATCTCTGCAACCGTCTCTGGATCAGAGACGTAGTGGCTGGCCGGATAGATTGCTACATGCCCCAGTGGCTCGCCGACGTTACCCGTCAGCTGATCAAACGGTTCGATCGATTCGACCTCGTCCCCGAAGAAGCTGATTCGGTACGCCTGCTCCTCGGCCGCCGGCTGAACTTCCAGTACATCGCCGCGCACACGAAACGTTCCACGATCCAGCACCAGGTCGTTCCGGGTGTACCGAATCTGGACGAGCTTGCGCAGCACTTCATCGCGCGGCGTCTCCTGTCCGGCGGTCAACAGTACCGTGGAACGCCGGTACTGCTCGGGCGAGCCCAATCCGAAGATGCATGACACGCTGGCCACAACCAGCACGTCCTGCCGTGCAAGCAGCGCCGAGGTTGCTGCATGGCGCAGCCGATCGATGTCGTCGTTGGTCGAGGCATCCTTCTCTATGTACAGGTCGCTCGAGGGAACGTAGGCCTCGGGCTGGTAGTAGTCGTAGTAGCTGACGAAGTACTCCACCGC
>CAYNNW010000153.1:0-5819 GCA_964398435.1 uncultured Gaiellales bacterium
ACAGAAGCCGGTGGGTACCGATGAGGATGTCGACCCCTCCGGCAGCAAAGCGATCCAGCGTGGCGCGAACCTGTGACGTCGAGCGGAAGCGGCTGACCATCTCGACCGTCACGGGCAGCTCCCGGAAACGCTCCCGAAAAGTCTGCATGTGTTGTTGTGCCAGCACCGTTGTCGGTACCAGCACCATCACCTGTCGACCACTGCTGACGACCTTCATTGCCGCCCGCATGGCGACTTCGGTCTTGCCGAAACCAACGTCGCCACAGACCAGTCGATCCATCGGTCCCTGGCGCTCCAGATCACCTTTGACCGCGAGAATCGCCTGTTCCTGATCGGGCGTCTCGTCATACGGGAACGACGCCTCGAACTGCTGCATCATCTCGTCGTCTTCGGCGCATGCAATACCGCCGGCCCTTGAGCGCCGTGCGTAGAGCGCCAGCAGCTCACCGGCCATCTCCATGACCGAGGCGCGAGCCCGGTTGCGAAGGTTTGCCCAGCGCCGTCCCCCGAGGCTGGACAGCGAGGGTGCGGATCCGTCAGCGCCAATGTAGCGAGTGACCTTGCCCATCTGGTCGTGCGGAAGGTACAGGCGGTCGCCGCCCTTGAACTCCAGGTCCAAATAGTCGCGCGTCATCCCAGCAACGGTTCGTGTGTCAAAGCCGGTGAATCGACCAATTCCGTGGTCCTCATGGACGATGTAGTCGCCGCTGACAAGTGATGTGAAAGCAGAGAGTGCGCCGGTGGCTACACCGGGCCGCCGCGGGGCAGCGACCTTGGTACGAAAGATTCGCGACGCCGGAACGACGGCGAGAGACAAACCTCGGCTGACGAATCCCTCACGCGCATCTGAGACGACACAACTGATTCCTGGCGTTGTCGGTATCTCAGCACCAGCGGGCAGCAACGTGCTGTCCACATCGCGCATGCTGTCGGCAGCACGTGCCGCATCGCCCGAGCGGGTAAAAGTGAGCACCACCCGTACACCACGTGCAACCAGGGCCCGGAGCTGTGATTCGCCCTCGACGCGCCCCAGCGATGCAAAGACCGGCAGCTCTGCCTCGACGCTCAGTGCGGCATCGGCGTCCATCGGTTCAAGCGCGCGACACCGCGCAACAAGGGCATCAAGTTCGGCGCGGCCTACGTATCCGTCATCCGCGACATGCCCTGCCGCGAGTTCGCAATAGATCTCCTCTGCGACATCCGCGAGCAGGCGACGGTCTTGGCAGACCATCGTCGCCGATCCGTCTGCGAAGGGGGGAGCAAGTTGACCGTCGCAGATTGCCAGTACCGGGTCGCCCGAGTCGTGCTCGTGCCACCAGCCGTCTGCAGCGTGCTCGTCGAGCGACGGGACCTCACATGCCGGGTAGATCACAACGTCCGGAACGGTGCCGAGCGACCGCTGCGTAAACACCGAGAAGCGACGGATCGATTCAATTTCGTCGCCAAAGAGCTCAATTCGAATCGCATCCGCTCCGACCGTCGGATAGATGTCGATCACGTCGCCGCGTACGGCGATCTGCCCACGCTGCTCAACCTGCTCGCACCGCTCGTAGCCGATCAGGACAAGTGCGCGTACAAGTTCATCCCGGTCGAACTGCGCATCAACGCTGAGTTCGATCGGGCGAGCACGAATGTCAGTTTCCGGGACCAGCTCGGACATCGCTGCTACAGAGGCAACTGCGATTCCTCCACGGGACCCGATCGATCGGGCGTATTCACGCCGTCCGACCCGCTCAGCGCTTGGCAGGAGTCCGGAGCCCCAGGGCACACCGCGTGACAGGTACTCCGAGCACTCTCCATCGCCCACGTACCAGCCGATCGCTTCCGCAAGCCGGCGGGCGCTCGTGTCGTCGCGGACGATGACAACCGTCCCACACGTGGTCAGGTGGTCTGCCGTTCGTGCAATTGCTGCAATGAGCGTTGCCACGAGAGCTTCACCCGTTCGCAGATCACCGCTACCGCTGCGAAGCCAGGCTTCGATCTCCTCGTTGGCGATCACCGCATCGACGACGCTCGACAGTGGTGCTGCGGAATCGGTTGCGGTCTGACTCGTCGGCACCCGGCTCATGGTGTGCCGCCGTGTACCGAGTTCATCGCTGCGGCTGGACCGGATGCGACGACCTGCTCAATCACGTCAGCGGCACGTGCAGCCAGCCAGTCACCGTCCCTGTGTGCGGGAAACGGTCGCAGAATCCAGTCGCGAATCGGACGCCGGTCGTCGGGATCGGGTCGCCCAACCCCGACGCGGATCCTGACAAAGTCAGTTCCACCAGTCACCGATGCGATCGACTTCAGGCCGTTGTGCCCGGCGAGGCCGCCGTCGACCTTGATTCGAATTTCCCCAAACGGCAGGTCGATTTCGTCGTGCACGACAATCAGGCGGTCACGGCCGAGTCCCAGGCGCTTGCGGGCGGGTTGAACGCTCTCGCCAGAGAGATTCATGAATGTCTGTGGCAGCAGGACCGCAATTCGTTCGCCGCCGAAGGAGCCAGTCGCATAGCGACCCCGATGCTTGTCAAGAAAGCCGAGGCGGTGGCGGCGCGCCATTTCCTCGATTGCCGCAAAGCCGATGTTGTGCGGCGAGCCAACGTACTTCTGACCAGGGTTGCCCAGTCCGACGATCAGCCATGACACATCGGACGAACCACTCGTTCGTGCGCGCGCCCTGCCAAACACCATCTGACGCTACTGCTCCCCACTGTTGGGGGCGACGGTGTTCCGTCAGCCCTCGGACGAAGCTTCAGCGTCGCCCTCGGCAGCTTCCTCGCCCTCGGCAGCACCCTCACCCTCGGTGACCGAGGCTGCGGAGCGGGATGCCCTCGATGCAGCGATGCTCGCGACGATTCCGTCCGGCGAGTCGAGAATGACAACGCCCTCCGGCGGGACTACCTCGCCGAGCGTCATCGAATCACCAATGGCCATTGCCGAGATATCAACCTCGATTGCCTCGGGAATGTTCCCGGGCGTGGCTTCGAATGCGACCTCGTGCACGGACTGTGTCAGGACGCCGCCGCCCTTGACTCCCTCGGCCTCGCCAACGAGCACGATTGGTGCTTCGGCCTTGACGGTCTGGTCCATCCGCACTTCCTGGATATCCACGTGCTGCGGCACGCCGCGCACTGGATGAACCTGAAAGTCCTTGATGATTCCGATGTGCGAATTGCCAGCCAGCTTGACGTCGACGATCGTCGTGTGATGTCGGAGCAGCGCCTGCAGATCGAGCAGGTCAACCGAGAACGCGTGTTCCTGGTCGGCTCCGTACAGAATCCCGGGGATCCGACCTTCGCGGCGCATGCGACGCGCGACGGGCGACTTGCCGCTCGCATCGCGGGGCTCGACATTGAGCGTACCTCGGGACATGGTATGCAGACTCCTTGTGGCTGTACATCCGTGGGCTGGATCCGTCGGCCACCGCACGTGTACGGCAGAGGACCCAGTCAACCGCGCGATGTTACCGCATTGGGGAATCCGGCCGCTACGGCAGAGCAGCGGTCGTGATCAGAACAGCTGGTTCTCGCCCGCAAAGATTGCAGAGACCGACTCGTCGCAGAAGACGTTGCGGATCGTGTCGGCGAGCACGCCAGCGACACTGAGGACACGAACATTCGACGGCTGTGTGCGAACGTCAACGGGAATCGTGTCGGTCACGACACACTCCTTGATCACGCTTCCGGCGATGCGCTCCAGCGCCGGGCCCGAGAAGACCGGATGCGTTGCGCAGGCGTAGACCTCCGTGGCGCCATGATCAATCAGGGCCTGGGCTCCCGCACAGAGCGTTCCGGCGGTGTCGATCATGTCGTCGACGATGATCGCACGGCGCCCGCGCACTTCACCGATGACATTGGTGACCTCTGCCTGATTGTGGTCAGGGCGCTCCTTGGTGAGGATCGCCAATGACGTGTTGAGCTTGTCAGCGAATTTCTTGGCACGCTTGGCCCCACCAGCATCCGGCGAGACTACGACGCACGAGTCGCCCGTCAGTCCGAGGTCCCCAAAGTAGTTGGCGAACAGTGGCACCGCCGTCATGTGATCGACGGGGATATCGAAAAAGCCCTGCACCTGGCCTGCGTGGAGGTCCATGCTCAGCACGCGGTCAACTCCCGCTGCCTGCAGAAGCGTCGCAACCAGCTTGCCGGTGATCGGCTCGCGGCCCGACACCTTCTTGTCCTGGCGGGAGTACGGATACCAGGGAACCACTGCGGTGATCCGGTGTACTGATGCCAGCTTTGCCGCATCAATCATGATCAACAGTTCCATCAGCTGGTCGTTGACCGACCCCATTCCGCAGGCCGACTGCACGAGAAAGACGTCAGCGCCTCGCACGGATTCGTCGAACTTGACATAGGTCTCACCGTTCGAGAATGGCTTGATGATCACTTCGCCCAGTCGGATCCCCAGACGTTGCGCAATGCCCCTGGCCAGATCGGGATTCGAACTTCCCGAGAAGACCATCAGGCGCTTCTCGCTGGCACGACCGAGTGCAGTCTCGGTAAAGACCCGCGAGCCTGGTCGGGTGAGATCCTGTTCAGTCACGAAGACGGGAAATTCCGGGTCTGGGCGCACTGATGCATCGAGTGCTGTGGTACCGCTGGGGCTGGACACCGTGGTGACCCTCCTGGGCTTCCTCGTGAGTACGACGTCGGGCCACGTACCTGTTCAGCTTTCAGCTGGCGCGGCCATTCGTTGTGCGTAGTCTTGCAGATTGACCTGCCGCGCCCGCGCAATAGCCAGCGCCCCGGCAGGCACGTCCTGCACGATGATCGATCCCGCTCCGGTAAACGAGCCGTCTCCAATCGTCACTGGTGCCACGAAGACGTTGTCACTGCCCGTGCGCACGTTGTTGCCGATCGTCGTCTGTTGCTTGCCGCGTCCCAGTTCCGGTCGGTAGTTGGCAGTGATGTTGCCCGCGCCGATGTTCGAATCGCTTCCGACCGTGGCGTCGCCAACGTACGAGAGGTGCGGAACCTTTGAGCGTGGCCCGATCGTGCTGTTCTTGATTTCGACGAAGGCACCGGCCTTTGACGAGACCTCAAGTCGGGATCCCGGACGCAGATAGGAGTACGGACCGACCGTGGCATCGGGTCCGATCCATGATGACTCGGCGTGACTCATTCTGACGGTCGCACCGCCAGCCACCTCGGTGTCGACAAGTGACGTCCACGGCCCAATCTGAGCCCCTGCGCGGACGACCGTTGATCCACGCAATATGCAGCCAGCATCAACGGTGCAATCCGGCTCGAGCCTGACCGTCGGCTCGACGATCGTTGAAGCCGGCTGAATGAAGGTCACACCCGAGATCATCCAGTCCGCAAGGATACGTCGCTGGAGAACCTGCTCGGCCTCAGCAAGATCCGCGCGGGTATTGATTCCGAGGAGCTCCTCCTCCCCGCCCGCAATCACGGCACGCGTTACCAATCCATCGGCCGAAGCAAGCTGCGGAAGATCGGTGACATACATCTCACCTTTGTGGTTGTCAGCGCCCAGACGTGGAAGCAGCGTTCGAAGCGCCGCCGCCGAACCGCAGTACACACCCGCGTTGAGTTCGCGACACTGCAACTCCTCAGGCGTCGCATCGCCAGACTCGACGATCTTTGCGATCGAGCCGTCAGGCTGGCGAATGATCCGACCGTATGGCAGATCGGCACCAGACGTGATCGCCAAGGCACTGATCGAGGAGCTGGCCTCGCGATGCTGCGTAACGACTGTTGTCAGCGTGGCGGTCGTGAACAGCGCTCCATCGCCATTGACAACCAGGACGTCGCCATCAAAACCTTCGAGCGCCGGCAGCGCAGCCGGCGTCGTCGCCACGTCGAGGACGC
>CAYNNW010000154.1:0-5800 GCA_964398435.1 uncultured Gaiellales bacterium
CGCGTTGTCTACGTGTCGTGCAATCCATCGACGTTCGCTGCGGATGTTGTGACGTTCCGCAAGTACGGATACGAGCTCAGGTTGGTGCGACCGGTCGACCAGTTCCCTCATACGCCTCACTGCGAACTAGTGGCACGGCTCGAGCCGATTGTCGGATGGGTTGCTCCGGATGACCTGCCGACCGATCCTCCGAATCCGCGAGCTGCCAGGAAGAGCGATGACGCGGACGATCAGGCCCCTTCTGCGTGAAGCGTGGTGCCGTGGTCGCGTTGATCGGACGTGCTTCCCGCTGAAACCATGGGGACTCCCCACACGATAGTCAGTAGACGTGGGCTTATCGTGTAGACAACGAATAAGCTGGGGTGGTTTGAGTGGGTCGTGCACATGTTGTGGGCGGGGCGGTAATCGCCGGAATTGTGGCAATCGGAGCTGGTTTCGGGCTCAAAGGACTATTGGATCGACGGGAATACGATGAGTGGGCCAGATTGCCCCCATCGGAACGATTCATCACCGACTACGGCAGCAGGCTGATCCAGCCCCCGATTGATGTTCGAGCCGATGAAATGGATGGCTTGAAGGGGGTCCGTCTTGTTGGTAGCGAGCGCGGCTGGGCATCGATTGAAGACGCGCAGCGAGCGGTTTCGGAGTTGGTGCGGTCATCGCACGATGCTTCCCAGGCAATGCAGCCCGGGGTGGTATTGATCAGCGCGAACGAGAATGGGCGGGTATTTGCCGTTGAGACAAACCGATCGTTCGTTTCGGATGATTCTGGTCAGTGGACGGGCAGCACGTTTCGCACAATTGGATCATACGATCCCGTACCGCCTCGAGCGTGGGAAGATGCAGCGCACTACCTCGAATGGCTCTCATATGGTAGGACAGTAAGTAACATCTCATTCGAGTTGCCGGGCGGTCGAGTCGAGGCATTCGTTGACGGTCGCGGTGACGTCGGATCGTCGGCACCTCGCACCTGGTGGCACGACGATGGCACGGTCACCCTCGCGCAGTAAGCGAGCGGTTTGGTCACCGGCTCTTTCGTTGTCCTCTGCCGTTTGAGATGAGCGCGGGACCAATCGACAGTAGCATCATCAACGTCAAGACGGGAACCGCCGGAACTGCGTGTCCATTCATCAGCTCGATCGAGATGACAAATGTTGCAGGTAGCGCGCACGTCAACATGATTGCCGTTCGCACCGGAGCAAGGCAGTAGATCCGCGCAGCGGCGAGAAACAATGCGAGGAACAGCATGTCGGCCGTTCCAACAAGAAGCGCTCCCCCGTACGGTGTACCAACGACGGGAATCGCCACCGCAATCATTGGAATCGTATCCGGGTGTTTCTCAATAACACCGCGCGTGACGCCCTGAGGCGCAAAGACGCTCCACAGGTCGGTAGCCGAGGCGACCAGTCCCGCCGGCACGATCCACCATGCTCGCTCGACGCCGCGGACGATCAGTGTTCCCAGGGCGCAGCCAGCAACAATTTTCGCGCCGTCCTGCACAGCAACAGCTCCGACAATGGACAACACGACAGCAATACACGTGGCAGCTACGGCGACCACTGCATGGCGCCTGAATGATCCGGATGCCAGTGGGATGAGACACCATGCGACGACGGCTGCAACTGCTCCGGTCAAGGCGCAGCCAAGGTAGGCAGCAATCCGAAAGCCAACCGTCGATGACAGTGCCGGAATGACCGGGAAGATCACCAGTGAGGCGAGTAAGGCAGCCACAGCGCATCCGGCAGTAATCACCTCTGCTCTGCGCAGCTGAAGTTGAGCTGTTGAGTGGCGGGCGCGCACGACCGGTGCTCCGTCTACCACGGCGGAGTATCTGCGTACCAGTCGCCGAGCTCGCGGAATGCCATCCAGAAGGCGCGTTTTGCCGGTTCGGCAGACAGTGACTCGTCGATGTCCGGGCAGACCAGCACGCTGCACGTCGGAGTCCACTGCTGGATATCTCCGGGTGTCCATTCGACCGCTCGAGACTCGGGCAGAGCCAGGTCATTGAGGCAATCAACCGTGGCTGAGCCCATAGCGATCACCAGCCGCGGGCCGACTATTTCCAGCTCCCTCCGCAACCACTGTGGGCAGCGGTCGCGCATGCATGGATCAGGCGAATCGCTGCACTTGACGCATGTCGTGCCATAGATGTCGAGTGGATTCACGTTCAGTCGCTGCACGCTGGCGAGGACGGCCTCACCTGCGGCGCCGAAGAATGCAACACCTTCGGCAAGCTCTTCGCTGCGCGGCTGGTACTTGAGCATGAAGACATCGGCAAGTGGATGGCCAGTCCCCATGACCACCTGCAGCTGTTCACCGTGGTCACACAGGCTGCACTGGCGGATTTCGCTCCCAAGTTCATTGATCTCCGTGATGGCCCGGTCGAGATACTTCTGGAAGATCTCATCGTCGTCGGAGCGATTTGGGTGAAGGTGGGCCATGCAGGTATCCGATTCCCCACAGGTTGGTCGAATCCTGCCGGGGATGCGTCTGTATGCGTTGGCCCGCGTTGGCCCGCGTGCTGGGCTGACCTATTCCTCTCGCGGTACGACGGCGCCACCAGAACGACCCAGGATGGCGTCGATTCGCTTCAGCCCCTGAACGTAGAGGTAGCTCCTCGTTCGTCGCACGATCCGGCCGTGCCGGAGCGCCACGAGGAATGATTCGGGATCGTCGAATGACGGCATTCTGATGCCCGCGCTGCCCAGTCCCTGCACGACGTGTGAATCACTGCCGCTTCCCGCAACCAGGTCGTACTTTCGCGCAAATCTCAAGGCATCCCGGTTGTACTGTTCGAAGGCAAGTCGACTGTTGAACACCTCGAATATGTCGAGCTCGTCGATCGTGGCTCGGAGTGTTCTGATGTCCGGGATCTTGTGCATCCGGTCGAACGGGTGAGGTACGTAGACGAGCCCGTCCTGCTCATGGATGCAGTCGAGTGTGGCCTTCCATGACTGCCCCGGATTGATCCACTCCTTGAGAAACAGGCCGATGACTTCGCCTTCCTCGGTCATGACCTCCTCGCCGACGATCACTTTGACGCCGTACTCTTCGGCAAGTGCTGCACAGGCAAATGCGCCATCGATTTCGTTGTGGTCGGTGACAGCGATTGCAGTAAGGCCGGCCTTGCGTGCGGCATCGAGCAGTGCCGCCGGTTCTATCGAGCAGTCCTTGGAGTGGTTGGTGTGCATGTGGAGGTCCACGAACTCCGGAAACTCTTCGCCGTCATGCTCGGCGGTTCGACGTCGGCGTCGTTCGAGAACCGGAGGGGCAAGCGGAGAAGCGCTCCCTTCAATTGGGTAGTCGCTTCGGCGTCGCTCCCACAGCTGGTCGGCTATTGCCAGGATCGAGCGCGCCATCTCGTCCTCGCTTGGAAGTGACGGTATCTCTGGGCTTGCCGACGCGTCGTGAGTGTCGCTGTGTGCGGCAGCCAGGAGCGGTGTCATTGCGGCTGCCACGTCAAGGGTCGGGAGGTCGCCGTCAACTATGGGCACGCCCATTGCCATTGCTTCAACCTGTGCGCGCCGCGTGGTATTGCGGTAGCTGACGACGGCTGCGGCGTCGGCGAGCGTCGCGTCGGACTCGTCCCGGGTAGTTGCGGTGACTGTTCGCAGCCTTCCCCGCAGCCAGCGGGGAGTTGCGGGGCGTCGTTGCTTGCCGAACCGTGCCAACAGCGTCACGTCCGGTACAGCATCCGCAGACGGGTCACCTGCCTCCTGCTCAATGATGGTGCGGATGGCCTTCAGCGTCCGGCGAACGGCTGGCTCATCGTCCTCGCCGCGTGCGAGTACGACATGTGGAGCCGGCGCTCGACGTCGAGCATGCGGGGCACTGGCCTCGGCGACGACGGTTACCTCGTCCGGCTCAATACCGGCCAGCGCTGCCACCGGTTGACGAAGGGGAGTCGCGGTAACGGTTACCTGGTCGATCGCGTCAATGACTCGTTCGCGCATCGGGGTGGCCAGCTGTGCCAGCAATCCCTCAGGCGGAGTTCTGTGGAACGTTGCGATCGTCAGGCCGGGGAAGGAACGGGTCGCGTGTCGGCTGAGATCGGTATCGAGCGGATCGTGTACGTGCAGCAGGTCGACGACACCTGACTCGAAGACGAGGCGAAGCGCTGCCCGAAGCGCAACCGACGCACGCCCTAGCGGCACGCCCAATGCCAGCACGGGCACGCCGGACCGGTCAAGAAGATCGCCAGATGCCAGTGGATCGCCCTCGTACTCGCTGTCGGCAAGCATGCGCAGCGTTCGGCGAGCCCGCCGTCGATCTCCGCTGCGAAGCGATGGGGCAAGTACAACGACGTCCGGGAGCGTCGGATCTGCCAGATGCAGCGCTCGCAACCCGCGTGCAAGCTCCGAGACATGTTCGTTCACTGGATGAGGGTGCGCCCACGCGTGTGGCGTCAACAGCGCGATTCGGCGTGGGCGCTGTGCGCGCGCATCGGTGGTGTTCGCAGGTGGTTCCATCAGGCGAGTACATCGAGGCTACCCGCCGCGCCCGTGTTCATCACGCGTTGTCGGCGCTCGGTGTATCGAGTTCGGTGGATTCGCGGTCGGCGCGGATGAGTTGCCCTCGAACATGAACCACGCGCTGCAGGACCGTGATGGACGCTGTCGCGGCAAGGATGCAGACAACGACGAGCAGCGCACCGGGAACGAACAGCTGGACGATGAGCCCCGCTGTGACCAGCACGACACGCTCGACGCGTGATGCCATTCCAACCTTGCACTCGACGCCGATGGATTCGGCTCGTGCCCGCGTGTAGCTGACAAGGTACGAGCCTGCGATCGAGATGAAGCAGGCCAGTGTTCCGAGCAGCTCGCCGTCCTCGGCAAAGTACAGCCCGAGCCCGGTCAGCATGAAGCCTTCGCTGACACGATCCAGCGTCGAGTCCAGGAACGCGCCGAATCGCGAAATCCGGTTGGTCACCTTTGCCAGGGCCCCGTCCACAGCATCCATCAGGCTGCCGACGACGAAGACAATTGCCGCGGCCAGAAACATGTGTTTGTACGCCAGTGCACCTGCCACGGCATTGAGCGCGGTGCCTGTTACCGTCACCATGTTTGGCGTGATTGGACTGCGAGCCAGGGCCCGGCGAACGAAGCCGCGCATGATCTGCCGGCCGCCGCCCTCATACCGCTCGCGAATTCGCTGGAATCTATCCACGGGCGCAACCCTAGTGGTGGTGCCGGATGAGGCTGCGTTCTGCCGTCAATCGCGAGCTGGCTCGATAGTGCCTTTGCGCGTATTTCTGCAGACGGTTTACAGCATTCAGGTTCCGGTGTACCGTCAATACATGGACAGTTTGTCCGACGGGCTGCCTGCCCCGACCGACACACTGGAGCGATGCCCGGTCCATGGATGGACCATCGTCCACCTTGGATGGGCCGCCACCGAAGAGAAGGTTGCCGCGAAGCGTGCGTGGGGTGCGTTATTCCGGATTAGCCAACCTTCCACGGTTCCGTGGATATCAGGGGGCGATCCGTTGGGGGGCGGATCGCCCCCGATGTTTCTTCTAGTCGTGTACGCGGCCCCAGCCTGCGATTCGTGGCACGGTCGGGTCGTACATGTTCGATGTCTCAACCCACGCCCGTCGTCCACCCGGCAGGGTCACATCTCCAGCGCGCTCGAGAATGCCCATTCCGATGACGCGCTGGGCGCCGTCACGTGTCTCCTGCAGCGAATCCACGATCACCGGGCCATCCATGCTGATCACGATCGGACGCTCGGCGAGTTTGCTGCTGCCGGGCGCGTGGCCAATCGATGAAGCCCGCGAGCCGAGCGATGCCAAATCGTC
>CAYNNW010000155.1:0-5798 GCA_964398435.1 uncultured Gaiellales bacterium
TAACTCATGGGGCAGCGGTCTTGGAGCGAGGCGCGCTCAGGCTGCTCGTCCAGGCCACGCCCCCGGCAGGATTCGAACCAGCGACCTGCGGATTAGAAGTCCGCTGCTCTATCCAGCTGAGCTACGGGCGCACGTACCCCCAACCACGCGGGGACCTCCACGTTATACCGCACACGACGGATCACTCGCCGACGGCCAGATCTGCGGCCGCATCGAAACACGAGTGGTGATCACGTCGATAGACGGTCACACTTCAAAAGCGGCCACGCACTGGCCGCCCGATCATGAGGTGTTGCACTGACAGGTGTGGTGCGGGATCCGGGAGGGATCGATGCGAGGAATCCACTGGCCAGATAACGGCAATGGGCGGGCATTCCGTCGAAGCCTGCTGGGAACGTTTGTCCCCGGGACTGTCGCTGCAGCTGCAGCGCTGATTGCTGCGGTGTGGGCCGGGTGGGTAGTCCCCGGTGTCGCGATTGCCATTGGGGTCTCTGCCGTGCTCGCTGAGTATGTGCTCGCACGGCGCCATGCGCGGCGGGTTGCTCGAAGAGTTGAGATTGTTCTGTCATTCTCCGGGCTTGAAGTGCTTCATCAGGGCACTCGTCTCAAGATCCGCGAAAAGGGTGCGCTGATTGGCGAGTGGCGAACGCGTCGGCAGGCTGCGGATGCAGCGATCGCCGTTGGATGTTGGGCAGTGCTGGTCCGGGCGTATGGTCGCTACTGGGCTCTTGCTGCAGATACGGTTTCAACCAGTGGAGCGGTCAGTTTCCGCAATCGAGCCGTTGCCGACATCGTGCCGGCAATTGCGTAGGTCATTGCCGGCTTTACTCTGGTGAGTCCTGCAACTGGCGAACGACCTCGAGTCGCTCGCTGCGCAACGCCACATGTTCGCCGTCACGGGCGGCACGAATGCACTCCTCAATCATTGGTGCAAGGACTCGTGGATTGAACGGCTTGGTCACGTATTGGAGCGCACCGGCGGCCAGTCCGCGTTCGTGATCCCGCAGATCAGCCCGCGCGGTCAGGAAGACAATCGGAATGGCCGAGGTTCGCTCGTCCTCGATCAATTCGCGGGCAACCTGCCAGCCATCTTTCGCCGGCATCATCACGTCGAGCAGCACGATATCCGGAATATGCTCGAATGCCAGTTCAACCGTCGTGACTCCATCTGCAGCCTCGATGACCTCGAATCCGTCAGCCTCAAGGTTGACCCGGACCAACAGGCGGATCGCGGGTTCGTCGTCGGCAACCAGCACCCGGAAGCTGGTGCGCTCATGTGACTCAGTTGCCATCTGCTGATCCTTCGACGCCAGTAGCCGCGGTACCTGCCACGGGCAGCTCCACCGTAAATGTACTTCCGCTGCCCTCGCGAGACGATACGCCGATGGTTCCGCCCATCGCCTGAATCAGTCCGCGGCTGATGTACAGACCGAGGCCGGTACCGTGATCGTCGCCGGGCAGCGGTGAGACGTAGAACTTCTCGAACAAATGCTTCTGTTCGGCGGGCGGAATGGGCAGCCCGCCGTCCTGCACGCTGAGCACTACGGCACCGTTCTGACGATGGGCTTCAACCCTCACCGTGCCACTGTCCGGCGATTGGCGTACCGCGTTGTCGATCAGATTCGTCAGGACGGTATCGAGCCGCTCCGAATCGGCGCGTGCGCGCAGGTCGCCGTGCCACGAGACCTCAAGCCGCGGTGCCGCGCGCCCGCCCTCTGCAATGCGATTGCGAATGCGCGAGACAACACGGTCGAGCACAGTCGCAACATCGGTATCAGCAACCAGCACATCCACGGTATCTGCCTCAATCCGGGCAACCTCGATCAGATCATCAACGACCCGACGCAGGCGCTCGGTCTCGTCGACGATATAGGTCATGAATTGTGCGCGGTCCTCGTCCGAAAATTGCATGTCCTCACGCTGCAGCGTGCGGGCAAAGCCGTAGACCGCAGCGAGCGGTGCACGAAGCACGTAGCTGACCGTCGAGACGAAGTCGGTCTTGAGGCGCTCCAACTGGTGGTGCGCCGACACATCGTGGAACGCCAGAATCCAGCCGCCGCTTCCAGGACTGCCGGCCCGACCGCGCAACGGCGATGCGGTCATCGACAGCCACATCGATGTGCCGGCCGGTCGCGCCTCAATCACGCCCTGCCCAGCCGCCGGATCAACCTCGACCCCGACGCCCAGCGTATCGCGCCACAGCCGGCCCACCGCCTCGGACTGTGAGATGCCCGTGACCTGTTCAGCCGCGTCGTTCCAGAGCGTGATCCGCCCTGCCGCATCGGTTGCTGCAATACCTTCACCAATGCTTGCCAACAGCACGTCAACCGTGTCGCGCTCGCGCTTGACGTCGGCATACAGTTCGGCGTTGCGAATGGCGATCGCCGCACTGGACGCGAAGCTTTCCAGGGCCTCAACTTCGCCCTCGGTGAATGTGCGATCAGCGCCCGAGTAGATCGAGAGAACACCAATCAGGTATCCACGAGGATGCATCAGCGGAACACCCAGGTATCCACCGTACGACGCGTCCCTGAGTGGCTGCCCACTTGTTTCACCGGCGAATCGATCGATGCTGATTGCTCGTCGCGAGCGGGCGACCTCTTCCACCTGGCTGCCAACGTCGCTGCCACGTAGTGCGTTAACGAGCTGCTCATCGCGTCCCGCAGCCGCGTGCAGTACCAGCTCAAGGTCGCCGTCTGCCAGGCTTGCCTCGGCACGCACAGCTGCGCGACGTCCCTGTACCTCGTGCACAACCGTCAGCGTGCAGGCATCTGCGTTAAGCAGCACTGATGCCTGCTCAACAATCCGGTCAAGCACCGTCTGGGCCTTGAGAGTTTCCGCGAGCAGTCCACTTACTTCTGCGAGCACCTGGGAGAGCTGACGCATCCGCCGCTCGTTCTCGAACAGGTTTGCACGTTCGAGGGCGGCTCCGGCAGTGTTCGCCAGGTTGCCAGCAACCACGAGTTCCTCGTCGCCAAACCTGCGAGCCGCGGTGTAGCAGGCAATCACGACTGCGGGCTCGCCTCCGCTCGCTCGCACGGGGACTGCCAGCAGCGACGCGACACCCTGGTTCAACAGTGCATCCCGCCACTCCTGCGTAAAGCGACGATCGCCAGCGAGGTCTCGCGACGTAACGGTACGGCGACGCTCCAGCGCGAGGGCAGCAGGCGACTGGGCATCCTCACCGAGATCCAGTGCGGAGATGATTTCGGCGATCGTGTCGGGAGCCATGCTTGACGCTTCGAGGTGGAACGTGCCAACGACCCCGTCGCCGCGGCCAACGCCCATGACGAGTGTCCACTCTGCATCGAGCGCCTCGGCTGCGGCCTGGGCGAGTGCGTCGACTGTCTGCGTTCGCGACATGCCCTGCGAGAGCACGCGCGAGATACGGTAGAAGCCTGCCTGGATTCGCGCCTGCCGGGCGTGCGCGGAATATGCGTCTGCATTGTGCAGGGCCAGCGAGGCAAGATCTGCAAATGCTTCGAGCAGACGAATGTCGCGCTCGGTGAACATACGCCCCTGCTCGCGCGACGCGAGTGAGATTACCCCACGCAGATCGCCCTGCCATCGTACGGGAACGGCAATTGCGCGTGTGACGTCATGGAAGACCGGGTGAATCTCGTGCCCCAACTCCGCCCGATAGTCGTTTGTGTAGTGGGCGACGCCGGTCGTGACCACGCGTCCGGCAAGTCCAATCGGTGCCATCCGCTCGCCAAGCACACGCCGCTCCTCGCTCCCGCGCGCTGCCCGCAGGGTCAGCATCCGTTCATCGCGGTCGTAGACGTAGAAGGCTGCCGACGAGGTACGCATCACCTCGACCACCTCCTCCACGATGTGGTCCATGACGCGATCGAGCCGCAGGTCGGCGGTCAGTGACTGCGCTGCACGCGCAAGGGCCAGTTGTTCGTCCAGGTGTCGTCGGCCGCCGCGGTACAGGCGGACATACTCGAGCGCCGCGGCGATCTCCACGGCGACCAGCTCGATCAGCCGCACTTCAGCATCGTCGAACGATGCGGCACTTCGCTCGATCGTCATCACGCCGAGCGTTGCCCCGCGCTGTACGAGTGGCAGCGATAATTCACTTCCGGCCGGAGACTCGGGCGTTGCTCGCGCGGGCACGGGCTGCCGATCGCGTAGCGCAAGTCGCGCTCCCACAGGCAGCGACTCTTCGTCCCACGGCAGCGGCGTACAGCGATCGTCTGCCCAGACGACGCCGCGTCCATCCAGTTGGTCGCTCCAGGTCAGCCATAGCCGAACCCGATCGCAGTCGGCCTGCTCACCGACCTCACGGGCGGCAGTTGCCAACAGTTCGTCCGGGTCGAGCGTCTCGCGAATCGAACGCGCCACACCGGCAACGATCAGTTCGCGCTCACCGACCTCACGCAATGCCTGGGCAAATCGAGCCCGCTCGATGGCGGCAGCACCGTCAGCAGCCAGCTTGGCGACGATCTCAACTTCCTCACGGCGGAATCGCCGGGGACTGTCGACCGACGCCACGACCAGCACCGCGATGACGCCGGCGCTTGTCTGCAGTGGCACATACAGCGCGCTGCGAGCTCCGGTCATCTGGGCGATCTGGCGGCTGTGCAGCGTCTCGCGCTCGCCGTCGAGCACGCGATGCGGAGCGCGTTCGCGAACTACCTGTGCAATCGCAGATGAATCCTGGACGAGGTCAATTTCCAGGCGTCCGATCTCGGTATCGAGGCCGGTCATGGCAGCCAATCCAACCGCCCGCTGCTGATCCTCACTGACGCCGAGCAGCAGGCACTGTTCGATATCCAGCAGATCGTCAACGGCACGGAACAGGGCCTGGGCGACCTCACCGACACCGGCTGCGCCGACCAGCGCGCGCGAGAACGCGAACAGGACCTCGAGCTCCTCGCGCCCGGGTGTTCCCTGTCGCCGCTTGCCGCGCGACCCGCTCTTCCCCCATCGTGCCATGCCGGAAGGATACTCCAGCCGGTACGATACGTCTCGTCATGACTTCACCCGCTCCACACGCTCCGCGTACCGTCCTGCTCGCTTCGCCCCGAGGATGGTGCGCCGGCGTCGAACGCGCGGTCGACACCGTACGCGAGACACTGGAGCTGTATGGCGCTCCGATCTGGGTACGCAAGGAGATTGTGCACAACCTGCATGTCGTCCGCGATCTCGAGGCCCAGGGCGTACATTTCGTTGATGAGCTGGGCGATGTTCCCGAAGGATCTACGGTTGTCTTTTCGGCCCATGGAGTGTCGCCGGCAGTCCACGAGGCCGCTGCCGAGCGGGGGCTGCGGGTGATCGACGCGACCTGCCCGCTGGTGACCAAGGTGCACAAGCAGGCGATCCGGTCTGCGCGCGCCGGTTACATGATGGTGCTGATCGGTCACGACGGCCACGAGGAAGTCGAGGGCACGATGGGTGAGGCCCCTGACAGCATCGTACTCGTGCAGTCGATCGACGAGGTCGACGATCTTTTTCTGCCCGCGGACCGTCCGCTGGCATACCTGACACAGACCACCCTCAGCGTCGATGAAACCCGGGCCATCATTGAACGGCTGCGCAAGCGGTTCCCCCATATCGAGGGGCCAGCCCGGGAAGACATCTGCTACGCGACGACCAACCGCCAGGCGGCCGTCAAGCAACTTGCTGACAACACTGATCTGGTACTGGTGATCGGTAGCGAGAACTCTTCCAACTCCGTTCGCCTGGCGGAGGTCGCACGCGAGGCGGGCACGCCCGCATATCGCATCGATGACGAAAGCCAGGTGGATCCGGCCTGGATTGAGGGTGTTGAAGTCGTTGGCATTACATCCGGC
>CAYNNW010000156.1:0-4672 GCA_964398435.1 uncultured Gaiellales bacterium
GCAACGAGACCAAGGATGCATCGCTCTCGACACCGGCGGCCTATGACGAAGTGATCACCGTCTCGGCGCTCGCCGACTTCAACGGTGAGCCAGGTGGTGGAGCTGCGCCGACCTGTCGCACTGATGTTGACGACACATTCGCCGATTTCTCCAACTTCGGGCTCGATGTCGACCTGATTGCGCCCGGCGTCTGCATCGCGTCGACCTGGAAGGGCAACGGCTACAACACGATCTCGGGAACGAGCATGGCAACCCCGCACGTGGCCGGGGCTGCCGCGCTGTACACGTCGATGTTCCCCGATGCGACACCCGCTGACGTGCAGGCCGCCCTGCAGGCTGTCGGTGCGGCACAGTCGTTTGCCGGTGACCGCGACAGCGTCGCGGAGCCCATGCTGGACGCCGCGACGCTGTAGAGCGGATATCACTTCGGGCTCAGCCTGCAAGCAGAAACGCGATCGCCGTTGAGGCTGCGATGCCAGACGCGAACCAGCAGGTCTGAACGATCCGGCGCAGGCGAGGAGCGTGCTCGCTCCGCGACAGCGTGACGCCGGTCAGGCCGGCGAGCGCTGACAGGATCCAGGAGATGACCGTCACTGTTGGCGCAAGCGTGTTGGCCACGGATGCTGCACCCGGCTCTGTCATGGTGATCGCTGCCACCAGGCTCCAGGTCAGTGCTGTGCCGAGCACGCCCAATCCGGCGGCGGTATGCGCCAACTGAAGCGGCCGGCCGCGCATGGCAACTGTTGCGGCGTGTGCGAGTACCGCAGCGCTTCCCAGTCCAATAACCGAGGCGGCGACATAGCCCCCGAGTGAGGCAGTTGTAATGAACTCGGGGGACATCTGGTCGCGGTGGAGTGCCACAAATGCAGCAACCTGCCCTGTGATTCCTCCGAATCCGGCAGTCACCATTGATCCGGCCAGGGCCCAGAGAGCGGTTGCTGAGCGCGGCGCCCGACGGCGGATAAGCGCGGCGCAGACGATTCCCCATACGAGGACTGCGGCTGAGCCAATCGAGAGGAGGCGCGAGTAGTCGTCGACGTCGATCAGGCTGAGAACGACCGTCGAGGCGCCGGCGCCGACAATCCCGACGATCACAGCTGCCCAGCCGGACAGTGCTGGCAGTGAAGCGAGCAGCGAGATCATGGGCGAGCGCGGGGCCTCGGCCTCGACGTGATCGGCCTCGACTGCCGTCAGGGTCGGAGCGGAATCGACGGTATCGCGGGCGGGAAGTGCATTCATCGGGGGGTCCTCGTCTTCGGTAGCTGGTGGGTACGATTCCCACTCTGCACCCGATATCTGAGGCTGATCCAAGCTGATTCCAAGAGAATCCTGAGAGGTGCTTTCGCCGAGCGTCAGGGTGAATCGGGCGCCATTCCCGTCGCTCCGATTGGCCGCGCGAATCGTGCCGTCATGGGCGTGCGCAACCTGTGCAATGAGTGACAGTCCAAGCCCCGACCCCGGCAGCCCGCGGTCGCGTTCAGCGCGGTGGAACGGTTCGAACAAACGCTCGATGCCGGTGGCGGGAAGGCCGGGCCCTTCATCCTCCACTGCAATTTCGCAGCCGACCTGCGACACACTGACCGTTGAGCCCTCCGGGGAAAGTTTGCAGGCGTTGTCAATCAGGTTGATGACTGCTCGCTCGATCAGATAGCCATCGACAAGCGCGGTCGTGGGCGTCCCAGTGAACTCAATCGCGTGTCCGGGATTGAGTCGTCGTGAGCGGTCAACAACGGCTGCGACAACTTCATCAAGCTGTGTATGGCTTCGATTGGCCGCAGTTGAATTGCGGGCGCGAGCCATGCTGACGGCATTGTCGACGATTGCGGTCAGCTCGCGAAGTTGCGTTCGAACATCGTCGATTGCGGGGTCGCGCTCCGGGTGGTCGCCCGGAAGCTGCACCAGGTAGTCGATGTTGGCCATCACGCTGGTCAGCGGTGTGCGAAGTTCGTGGGCAAGGTCGGTGACTATTCGGCGCTGCGCTTCGCCGAGGTCGTCAATGCGACTGAGCAGATTGCGGTACGAATGAACGAGGGCCAACAGGTCCGCCGGCACGTGCATCGGGGCCGCAGCGGCACTTCCTCTGTCAGTGCCGGCGCGTAGCGCTTCGACAACCCGGTGCATCTCACGGAGTGAGACGCGTGCAGGTATGTACCCGGCGATTCCTGAGCCTGCTGCCCCCAGGACCAGCAGCACTACAAACGCCACCCATAGTTCGTGCTGGATCGAGGAGATCTCACTCCCGTCGATCGCAACAGCAAGAGTTGCATTGTCCGCGAGCGGAGTCTCAGCGACACGCAGGTCAGTTATTGAATCTGAGGGACCGTCGCTGAAGGAAACCCGCCGAAATACCGTGTGGTCAGTGCGCTGTCGAGGCCGCGGGAACTCGCCGGACAGTTGGCCACGCGAACAGACGGTGGCCCCCGAGGCAGACCGAACGACCATCGACGTGCCCGTGCCCAATCTGCCCCGTCGCCTGCAGACAGTGGTTGCCGCTGCGGCCACGCGAGGCGATGTGTCGCGAAATGCACCCCGGTGTGCGGCTGGAGCCAGCAGTGCGACGTCGCGTGCAAGTGTTCGATTGGCGCTCGCCGTCAGCCGTGCACTGATCAGTGCATACGTCACCACAGCCACGGCCAGCACGAGCACAAACCCCGTCACGGCAAACACTGATGCGGCGCGAAGCTGGAGCGAGGCGCTCGCAGATGGGAGGCGTTCCGCACCGCTCGCTGTCATGTCAGTCGGCCGCCCGTAACGTAAAGCCAACGCCGCGCACGGTGTGCAGCATCCGGGGCTCGCCATCGGCCTCCAGCTTGCGGCGAAGGTACGACACGTAGACATCGAGGTTGGCGTTCGATCCGCCGAAATCGTATTCCCACACCTCGCGCATGATCGTCGGGCGCTCAACGACCTGGCCCGCCCGTTGCATCATGACTTCGAGCAGTGAGAACTCGGTTCGCGTCAGGGTGATTGCCCGCTCACCCCGCCGCGCAGACCACGTCGAGCGGTCCAGGACCAGGTCGCCGACGGTCAGCGGTGGTGCCACGGAGTGGTCATCGGCCTGCGGTGTCGTGCCGGCCGCAGCACTTCGCCGCAGCAGTGCCCGCAGCCGGGCGAGCAGTTCCTCAACCTCAAACGGCTTGGCAAGAAAGTCATCCGCTCCGGCATCAAGCCCCTCAACGCGGTCGCCGACTTCGCTTCGGGCCGTCAGCATCAGGACCGGTGTGTTGTCGCCCCCGGCGCGGAGGCGGCGGCAGATCTCGACGCCGCTGATATCAGGCAGATTCCAGTCGAGAATCGCTGCATCGACGGGCGCGCTCATCAGCGACGACAGTGCCTCCGTGCCGTCGGCGCACTGAACCGCTTCGTGCCCGGCCAGTGACAGGCAGCGGCGCAGCGCCACCCGAATGGCTTCGTCATCGTCCACCACAAGAATTCGCATGCCGGTGCTATACCCGCATCCGGTCAGATCAGGTCCTTGTACGTGTCAACTTCCCATCGTTGTACTCACGTCGGTCAGCGACTGATTGAGTTCGCTACCAACGAGAACCGCACCGAGCAACAGGATTGACGACAGCATCGTGAGTGCCAGGCCACAGCTTCCAAGGAATATTCCTGCGATGGCAAATCCCCCTCCGCTCAAGCCGCTGTCAGGTCGGTTGATACGTCGGAGTGCGACACCACCAACAACAATCGCGGCGATCGAGCCAACGCCTCCAAGCCATACGATGGACAGTGCAAATGACGTGATCGCCAGCCTGCTCAAGGTCATCGCTGGCGCGGATCGTGCGGGATCGTCCATGGCCAGTACGTGCCCGCTGTATCTGTTTGCCATGCGCCGCGCGATGTGAGTGACGGCTGTCCGCATCGGGCAGACTGTGGCAGATGAGTGACGACCAGCCACCCCGTGACGTGTCCGGCGCGCTGCCACCTGAGCGGTCATCGTTCGAGCCGCTTGAACCGCAACCGGCGCCACCGGCGTCGCCAACCCCCGGAACCGAACGATCGATCGGTGGCATTCTTGGTGGATTGGCATTCATCGGGCTGGCGCTCGCGAAGTTCGGCAAGATCGCACTGATCCTGTTCAAGCTGAAGTTCGTCGGAACAGCGGTTCAGATGCTCGTCTCGATCGGCGCGTACACACTGCTGTTCGGCTGGAAGTTTGCAGTGGGATTCGTGCTGTTGATCCTGGTCCACGAACTCGGCTACGCCTGGCAGTTTCGACGCGAGGGACTCAGCACCGGTCCGATTGTGTTCATTCCGTTTCTTGGTGCGGTGATCGCGATGCGCGACATGCCCAGGAACGCGCGAGTCGAGAGCCGAATAGCGATGGCCGGCCCGGTTGCCGGTACTTTGGGGGCGCTGGCCGTCCACGGTGCTGCGATTCGTCTGGACAGCGAATTCCTGATGGCGCTCGCGTTCACGGGATACGCGCTCAACCTGTTCAACCTGGTCCCCGTGTCACCGCTCGACGGTGGTCGCATCGTGTCGGCGCTGCATCCGGTGATCTGGTTTCTGGGCCTGGTTGTGCTGGCTGGTCTGGTAGTGCTGTCGCCCAACCCCGTACTGATTCTGATACTCGTCATTGGCGCACTCGAGTCCTGGGGCCGATGGCGCGATCGAGCTGCCAACGCCGCCTACTACGCGGACATTCCCTCAGTAGTTCGGTGGCGGA
>CAYNNW010000156.1:4682-5794 GCA_964398435.1 uncultured Gaiellales bacterium
TCGGGGCTGCCTGGATCGGGCTGATTGTGGGGCTTGTCATGCTGATGCACCTGAGTCACGTACCCCGGTCGCTCTAGGGCCAGCGTCCGATACTGAGGATCCGTGCGGGTTTTCACGATGCAATGCCCGGCCCCCCGTGCGATTATCTGGCCATGAACACTTCAGCAGCACAGTCTCAGAATCCCCAGTCCACAACGACCGTTGACCCGTGGGGTCGACTGCGCCTCGATGGTCGGGTGGCCATCGTTACCGGAGCGAGCGGAGGAATTGGTCGCGCCGCTGCGGAGTTGCTTGCCGCTCGCGGTGCACGGGTTGCGATTGCCGACGTCGGCGATACCGGTGGTCAGGAGACGGTCGAGCACATCACGCGCGCGGGCGGCGAAGCGACCTACGTGCACACCGACGTCGCCGATGCCGATGCCGTGGCAGCGCTGGTATCCGACGTTTGGACCACATGGGGGCGACTCGATATCGCCTTCAACAATGCCGGCATTGAAGGCGAGCAGGGCCTGACTGGCGCGTCGTCAATCGACAATTGGAGCCGTACCGTTGCCGTCGATCTGACCGGCGTCTATCTGTGTATGCGCGCCCAGATTCCGCGCATGCTCGAGAGCGGCGCAGGCGCATCAATCATCAACTGTGCATCGGTGGCCGGGCTGGTTGGATTCCCGGGAATTCCCGCGTATACGGCCAGCAAGCACGGAATCATCGGACTCACCCGAACAGCCGCACTGGAATACGCGACCCAGGGAATACGGGTCAACGCCGTCTGCCCGGGCGTGATCGATACCGAGATGGTTCGCCGGTTCACGCATGGTGATCCGGCAGTCGCCGAACAGATGACCGCAATGGAGCCCGTTGGGCGCCTGGGAACACCGGAAGAGATCGCCGAGGCGGTCGCCTGGCTGGCCAGCGATGCAGCCTCGTTCGTCACGGGGCAGGCAATCGCTGTTGATGGAGGTTTCGTCAGTCGCTGACGTGTGTACGTTGACCTTGAGGAGCACGGGGAGGGGGCTGCTGCATGTCGAGATTCTGCACACATTGCGGTTCACCGACACACGAGGGTGATGAGTTCTGCGGCGAGTGTGGGACTCGTCTGCCCGCCGAATCGC
>CAYNNW010000157.1:0-4394 GCA_964398435.1 uncultured Gaiellales bacterium
GACATCCTACGATGCAACGCGTGCGATCAGGTGGTCCGCGTCCCTGTCCGACCACCGCCACCCGCCGAATCTGGCACCGCATTGAGTGCCATGACTCCCGCAGGCGGCTGGTCGAACAGCTTGCCCGGGTTACAGAGACCATGTGGATCGAACTGTGATCGTGCCGCCATCAACGCCGAGCGCGCCAGGTCGGGAATGGACGATTGGTACAGCCCCGCATGCATCGTCCCCACCCCGTGTTGGTGACTGGTTGCTGCATGATGCCGCGCAAGTTCCGCGTGCACTGCGGTCTTCGCTGCGCGCCAGCGCTCCAGCGCGAGGTCGTGCTGCGGACATCGTGCAAGGAAGGTGAAGTACATCGATGCGCCATCGCGATACAGGTGCGACAGGTGACATCCCACGGTCACCGGGATCCCTGCAAACGCATCGGTCAGCGCACGCCGGACGGCGTCGTGCACACGGATCACTGCGCCCCACGGCACAGCCGTTTCCAGCGTATCCACAACCAGCCCCGAATCGATCAGCAGATCACGTGCGTAGGGCTGGCGGAATCTGGAGTGGTACCAGTGCCGGGCCGGCATCGGCCCCATGCTGCGACCACCTGAGGCCCGCATGACTCGTGCCGCCTGCCGTTCGATTCTGTCGGCCTCGGACCCGACTCCGGGAATCACGAACATCGCCATGCTCGCCCGGCCCCAGCCAACGCCGCCCAGCAACCGTCGGCCCAACGCCCGAGGCACGAATCCGGGAACCGAACTGCCAATCGAGAACGCTGTCTCGTCAGGGTCGCTGAGTCGCACCGTTGCCGGCCGAACGCCGGCCTGAACGAGTGCACGGACTGCGTCGACCCCCTCCTCGAACCCCGGAAACAGCCACGTCGCAAATCGCACCTTCGTAGGACGCGGGCTGATACGCATCGTTGCGCTTGAAATGACACCGAACTGGCCTTCGCTCCCCATGATCAGTTCGCGGAGGTCAGGGCCAGCGCCATGCGCCGGAAGGTGGTCCACCGTGACGACACCCTCTGTCGTGACCAGCTCCAATGCAGCGGTCATTCGTTCGATCTTGCCGTAACGCAGACACTGCTGGCCAGCCGAGCGAGTGGCGACCCAGCCGCCTAGTGTGGCGTACTCAAACGACTGCGGAACGTGGCCCAGGGTCCGACCCCATCCCGCCAGCGCCGATTCCAGATCAGGACCACGGATTCCGGCTTCAAAACGAGCTATTCCCCCGGCGACATCAACGTCCAGGCATGAGTTCATCACGGACATGTCGATGGCGGCGACCGGCTGGTCGACTGACGTCCCGATCGGCTCGATACCACCGACAACACTCGTACCTCCACCTACCGGCACGATCGCAATGGACCGTTCGGCGCACCAGACCAGGGCCTGCCGTAACTCACCGGCATCGGCCGGCTGAATCACGATGTCCGCTGCCCGATCGAGTTCCGCGCCGCGTGCAGCAATCAGATCCGGGTACGACTTGCCAAGCGACAGCGCCCGGCGCGCATCATCATCGACGCGGCTTCGAACGATCCGCTCGAGCGACTCGCGCTCTGTTCCGTCGATTCGGGAGGCCGGAATGGACGGCGGCGCACCACGCTCACCGGCAGGTTCCGACGACGTCGAATCGGTCGCGCGGTCGAACTGTGCCCGTATTCGGCCGGCCAGTGCAACGGTGGCGTCATCGGGTGTCCCCCACCCCGCAATTCGGGCGTGTCGACGCTCAACAACGAGTGGGTCGTGGGATCGGCTTTTCGACATGCATGATCTCTACCCGCAAGCGCCCCGCGGGAATCGGCAGCGGCGGGTTCCGTCGGTAGGCTGGTCGGCAATGATCAAGTACCTCGGGTCGAAGCGTCGCCTGGTGCCAGCGCTCGTCGCGGCGGTTGAAGCGCTGCCCGAAATCGGTCGCGCCGCTGATCTGTTCACGGGGACGACCCGGGTTGCGCAGGCATTTCGCGAATCGGGATGTGCCGTCGCGTGCTCGGATCTCTCGTCGTATTCCAAGGTGCTGGCCACGGCATATGTTGTGGCCGACCGCCACCCTGACCGTCTGTCGCGGGTCGCCGAGATGATCGACGACTTGAATGGTCGTCCCGGATTCGAGGGGTACGTCACCGAGACGTTCTCAAGAAATGCCCGCTACTTTCAACCTGAGAATGCGATGAAGATCGATGCGATCCGCGATGCGATCGACGAGATCGCGGACGACGAGATCGACCATGCGCTGCTGCTGACGTCACTGCTCGAAGCCGCAGACAGGGTTGATTCAACCGTCGGATTGCAGATGGCATATCTCAAGCAGTGGTCGCCCAGGTCATTTCAACCACTCCAGTTGCGACCAGTTCTGCCGGTGGACGGACCCAGCGGACGCGCCTTCCAGTGCGATGCTGCCGAGCTGCTTGCACACGCGGGGCCCGTCGATCTTGCCTACCTGGACCCGCCATACAACCAGCACTCCTACCGGGGCAACTATCACGTCTGGGAGACGATCGTCCGCAACGACAAACCCGAGCACTACGGCATCGCATGCAAGCGCGTCGACTGTCGAACGGAGCGCAGCCTCTACAACTCCAAGCCGCAGTCCTGGACGGTGTTCTCGAACCTGGTGCGCTCACTCTCGGCGGTGCCGTGGCTGGTCGTTTCGTTCAGCAATGAGGGCTTCCACGCTCCCGATGAGATCATCGAGCTGCTCGCTGAAGACCGGTTCGTGGCCGCATGCGGTGTGCCAACCCGACGGCATGTCGGCTCCCGGATCGGCATTCACGACCATCGAGGCAAATTGGTCGGATCGGTGAGCCACACGATGAACAGCGAGTACATCTTTATCGCCGGGCCCGACCCGGAGATCGCTCAGCTAGCCGCCGATGCAGCCAGCGCAATGGTGTCGCCAAGCAGCGTCAGGTGAACGACACCGACGGCGTCTGTCGCTGCGCAGCGTCCTCGACTTCAAAGAACTCATACGCCGTAAAGCCAAACGGCCCGGCAACCAGATTGTTCGGAATCTTCTGGATCTTCGTGTTGAAGTCACGAACATTGCCGTTGTAGATACGGCGGGCGGCCTGAATCGTGTCCTCGATGTCGTCAAGCTGACGCATCAGCTCCTGAAAGCTTGCGTCCGCCTTGAGGTCCGGATACGCCTCGCTCAATGCAAACAACTGACGGAGCGCCCCAGTCAACATGTTCTCCGCCTGCCCGGCATCGTGCGGGTTCGATGCGGATGCGGCTGCATTGCGCGCTGCAGTTACCGATTCCAGCGTTCCGGCCTCGTGCGATGCGTACCCCTTCACGGTCTCCACCAGATTGGGAATCAGGTCGTGTCGCCGCTTGAGCTGCACGTCGATCCCCGACCAGGTCTCGTCGACTCGATTGCGCCCGCCGATCATCGAGTTGTAGGTCAACACGGCCCAGAGCAGCACCAGCACCACGAATCCCGCACCGCCCAGTGCGATCACAGAAATACTCATTGTCCACACTCTCCCGACAGTGGCTTCCTGACCACGGTACCCACCTCCCAGGCGGGTCAACCGCGTTCACCGGTCAGGAGATCGGTGAGGTAGGTTGCCACCAATGACGACGAAATCACACATCAACGAAGCTGGATTTGCATTGCCTGAGGTGCACTCCGCACGCGATGTTGCAGATTGCGATCCCGCACGCCAGACAGATCCCGGCGTAGAGCCGTTCATGCGTGGCCCGTACCCGGGGATGTATCGAACTCGACCGTGGACGATGCGCCAGTACGCGGGATTCTCGACGGCTGATGCAACGAACAGGCGATTCCGGATGCTGCTGGATCAGGGGCAGACGGGTCTGTCGGTTGCGTTCGATCTGCCAACACAGCTCGGGCTCGACAGCGATGATCCTCGTGCCCTGGGCGAGGTGGGCCGTACGGGCGTTGCGATCGATTCGATCGACGACATGCGACGGCTGTTTGACGGGATCCCGCTTGCTGATGTCTCGACCTCGATGACGATCAATGCACCAGCTGCGCTACTGCTGATGCTGTACGACCTGGTTGCTGAGGAGCAGGGTGCCGCGCCTGGCTCGATTCGAGGAACGATTCAGAACGACATCCTCAAGGAGTACGTTGCGCGCGGGAATTACATCTTTCCGCCTCAGCCCTCTATGCGACTGACGACGGACACGTTCGCCTGGTGCGCCGCAAACGCACCACGCTTCAACACGATTTCAATCAGCGGGTACCACATTCGTGAGGCGGGTTCGACTGCGGTTCAGGAGCTCGCATTCACGATCGGCCACGGGCTTGCGTACGTGGAACAGGCACTTGCTGCAGGGCTCGACGTTGACGATTTTGCGCCGCGACTGTCGTTCTTTTTCAACGCGCACAATGACGTCTTCGCCGAGGTCGCAAAGTTCCGGGCAGCA
>CAYNNW010000157.1:4404-5790 GCA_964398435.1 uncultured Gaiellales bacterium
GCACGGGTGCTGTGGGCGGAGTTGATGAGGGAGCGGTTCGCGCCGAAGCGACCAGAGTCACTTCGCCTTCGCTTTCACGCCCAGACTGGTGGTTCGACGCTGACCGCGCAGCAGCCACACGTCAACATCGTGCGCGTTGCAATGCAGGCGTTCGCAGCTGCCGCCGGTGGCGCACAGTCGATACATACCAATGGGTTTGACGAGGCGCTCGCTCTGCCCACTCCCGCCTCTGCAACGTTGGCACTGCGCACACAGCAGGTGCTGATGCACGAATCGGGCCTGACCGACACGGCAGATCCGATGGGCGGATCGTTCTACATTGAGTCACTGACCGACCGGATGATCACAGCGGCACGCACACTGATTGACGAGTTGGAGGCGCAGGGTGGAGCTGTCGATGCAGCCGCATCCGGCTGGACCAAACAGCAGATCGAGGAATCTGCATGGCGTCACCACGAGCAGGTGGAGCGGGGCGAGCGGGTCATTGTCGGAGTCACGGACTTCCAGAGCACTGATCACGACGACGAGTCGGCGATCGAAATCCTTCGTATCGATCCGAAGGACGAAGCAACCCAGGTTGCCAGGCTGGCGGCGTGGCGGGCCGAGCGCGACTCGCATGCATGTACTGAGGCCCTGAGTCGCGTCGAAGCTGTCGCTGCGGGCACCGACAACATCGTGCCCGTACTCCGCGATGCCCTGAAACGTGGATGCACGATTGGCGAAGCCTGCAACGTGCTTCGGGCGACGTGGGGTGAATACGATCGAATGTCGACGGTTCGGAGCTAAAGCCCGAGTTCGACAGCGATGTCCGTGAAGCTGTCGAAGTGCGTCCACGGGACGTCGATCCCATCAAGGTACGCGGCAAGTTTGCCCCGGGCGAAGATGCGGTCTGCGCGTTCAGCGCCGCATCGATCGCTGTAGCCATCGCCGATGAACACCGTCTCGAATTCTGCCCCGCACTGTTGACCATGTTGTGAGCGAAGTGAATCGACGTCGTGTCGCTTGCAGTGTTCACCGCAGCTCGTGCACCGTGGCAGGTCGCGCCAAGAAATGGCGTCGGTCGGTGCGTCATATTGCACATCATTTGCGATCAGCTCGAGCGGCTCGCCAGACCATGCCCGTGCAAGCAACGGTTCTATTACCTGTCGAAAGCCCGCAGACAACAGCACAATCCGATCACCACGATCGCGCAATCCCGAAACGAATTGGGAGAAGCCAGCCCGAATTGGGACGTGTTCCACGGCCCAGGCTACGACGTCCTTGTGAGGAGCTGTGATGCCATCGACCTCCACCTCAAGCACCTGACGTACGGTCATCTCGCGCGAATCGAGCTTTCCGGCCACACTGCGCGCTGCCGCAGGCGCAAATTCGCTGGCCAGCATGCTG
>CAYNNW010000158.1:0-5789 GCA_964398435.1 uncultured Gaiellales bacterium
GCCGCAACATCGTGGGCGCGATTCACCAGCCCGTAGAGGATCTGAAGGGCCTGGTTGCTGATCCCGATCTCGTAGGCGTCGGGGTAGCTGAACACCACGCGCACATCGGCAATATCGCGCACAACCTGGTTCGGCTCACAGCCGATATATCGCGATGGCTGCTGCACGGTGGGCAACAGCCGTTCAATACGTGAGTCGAGCGGTTCAGTCATCAGCAGATGCAGCCCCCATGCCGCTGGATCCATCGCTGACGGATTCGGCACAGTGCTGAACGATTGATCGGAACAGTCATCTCTTCAAGGCCTCGCGCCCGAGTCGACCAGCCGATCTGCTGGGAACTCTACCACGTGCAGCGGTTTTCAATCGTACGCGCGACCGGTACTGTGAACGTGCCGAAGCGCCGATACGGCTGACGGCGATGCACGCCGCGCATATCTGACCGGTGCCGATTCCGCCGAGCGCAGAACGTTTGCAACCAGTGCCACGGCAATGGCGTTCGTAACCATTGCACTGCCGCCGTAGCTGACGAACGGGAGCGGCACGCCCGTTATTGGCATGATTCCGAGGTTCATTCCCATGTTGATCAACACCTGCGATCCCAGGAGTGCCAGCACGCCGGCGGCCAGCAATCGCTGAAAAAGCGTTGGCGCAACGGTAACGGCCCGCAAGCATCGGGACAGCAGCACAAAGAACAGCAGGATCAGCACAGCTCCGCCAATGAAGCCGAGCCGCTCGCCGATGGTCGCGAAGATGAAGTCCGTGTGTGGCTCGGGCAGGAACGACTGCGTTACCTGGGTTGCTTCCTTGGGATCGCGCCCCGCAAGCTGTCCCGATCCAATCGCGATCTTCGCCTGGATTGCATGGTAGTTGCTCCCCTGGGGATCCGATTCGGGATCGATGAATCCCGTCAGTCGCTGCTTCTGGTAGTCGTGCAGAACTTCCAACCCGATTGCCGGCAGCACAGCAAGAACCATGAGCGCACAGACAACGACGACAGAGGCGATGGCGGCAAGATGCGTCCATCGCGCCCCGGCAAAGTACACGACTGACACAGCAATCCAGGCGTATACCTGCGCAGTTCCGAAATCAGGCTGCAGAAAGACGAGCAGTGCCGGGATCGCCGCTGCACCCAGGACTGTGACCAACCCCCGGGAGCGCCGCACGTCGGTAGCTCGTACGGCAACCAGCCCGGCAAGTCCGAAGATGACAAGCACCTTGCCGAACTCTGACGGCTGCAGATTGACCGGTCCCAATTCGATCCAGCGGCGGGATCCGCGAATCGCCGATCCCAGAATCCCGACGCTGAAGATGAACAGCACGGCGCCACCATAGGCCCATGCCCATCGCGTCGATACACGATCGAGATCAATTCGGAGAATCGGTATGGCGACAAGTATTGACACCAACGCGAATATCAGCTGTCGAATGCCAATCGATACGGGGATTCCTCCCTGCCCGCCCGCACTGGAATTCAGCAGGATGAACAGTGACATCGCGAGGATGCCCGCCGTGGACAGTACGAGTGCTGCATCAAGTCCTGCAATACGTCGCATCAGCTTCTCCCCACTTCCCGACACGGCCGCGTCACCGGTATTGGTCTTGAAGTGATGCTGGAACATCTTCAGTACGACGGGAGCAGCTGTCGAACCACCGTGCCCGCCCCCCTCGATGATCGTGCATGCAACGATCGTCGGAGCTGATGCCGGTGCATATCCGCAATACCATGCCATGTCACCGTGCGGCGGCTTCTCTGCGGTCCCTGTCTTGCCTGCCACCGGAATCTCGAACGATGAGAACACTGCACTCGATGTTCCGTCCGGGGCATTTGCTGCCTGCAGCAATCCCAGCCGTGTCGCTCGAATCTGTGCATCGGTCAGCGGCAACTTGCGCACGGGCCGCGCCGAGGCCAGCCTGTTCACCTCACGTCCTGAGGGTTCCTGAACAGCAACGCCGAGATGTGGCTTGACTATCCATCCACCGTTGGCAACCACTGAATAGATCACTGCCATCTGCAGCGGTGTAACCAGCAGGTCACCCTGACCAATCGAGAGATTGACACTATGTCCCGGACTCCAGACCGATCCCCACCCTTCGAAGGTTCGCTTGCGCCAGGCAGGAGTCGGGATCAGTCCCTCCTCCTCGCCCGGGATATCAATTCCGGCACGCTGACCCAGTCCAAACTTCCGTGACCAGTCCTGGAGCGGCGACCCGGGGCGGTTGTAGAAATCAAGCGCAAGCGAGTAGAAGTACGTGTCACATGACACCTCGAGCGCCTTCGCGTAGTTCATTGCTGGCAGCGGCTCTTTGAACCAGTTGTTGAACTTGGTCCCGGCAATCTTCATGCTCGCCGGGCATCCAATCATCGTTCCGGGCTGCATGAATCCTTCCTGCATCGCTGCAAGGCCGGTGACGACCTTGAATGTTGATCCAGGCGGATACAGACCTGCGATTGCCCGATTCGACAGCGGTGTGCGTCGATCAGTCAACACCCGCTTCACTTCCGCATCGTTGTCCGACCGAACGAACAGATCAGGATTGTAGGTTGGGTAACTGGCCATCGAAAGGATCTCGCCGCTGCGGGGATCGATGGCGATTGCAGCACCGGCCGCAGCGTTCCGGCCGTCACGACTGGCGCGCGCCATTCCAATTCCCTCGCGAAGTGCCCGCTCAGTTGCACGCTGCAATCCAAGATCGACTGACAGGCGCACATCATTGCCGGGGCGGGCCGGTTCACCCCGGCCGATCCCGTGACGGATTCCCGCTGCATCGACCTCAACCGCCGCATAGCCATCGACCCCGCGCAGGTAACGATCGTACGTGTGCTCAAGTCCAGACTGCCCAACACGATCGCCTGGCCGAAGCGTCTTCCGCGAGCCTTTCAGCTGCTCGGGCGACACTTCACCAACCTGCCCCAACATGTGTGCGCCGAGCGTCCCTGCAACATAGTTACGCTCGTGGCGATCACGCACGCGTACACCGGGATACCGGGAGCCACGCTCAGCAAGGAAGTAGATGACCGATTCGTCCTCAACTTCCCTGTCGATCACCACCGGCGCAATCGGGTTGGCACCGGCTGCGTCGATACGCTGTCGAATCCGCTCAGCGGATACACCACTAAGGGCTGACAGATCAGTTATCAGCCGGTCCATCCGGGCGGGTGGTACATCCTGAACATCGAGCACCAACTCCCTCGCCGGGCGGTTGACCACAATGGGAACTCCATTGCGATCGAGAATCGCTCCGCGCGGGGCCTCCACAGGAACACGACGCACCTGATTGTCGACCGCCAGTTCTGCATACCGCTCGCCCGACAGTACTGTCATTCCCCACAGCCGCAGTGCCAGTATTGACAGTACCGCGATGCCAATCACCCCGGCAATCGCGACACGCGACGCAAGCTGGCCTGACGCGCCGGAGGACCGTGAGCCGGCCACGCTCAGCCCCCCAACGAACGACTCAATCTCACGGCGGGCCGAGCGACGCGCAGTTGATCGCCTGAATCCTGTTCCACGTTGACGCGTCACGTCCGCGCCTCCCGCCCACGCAGGGAGACGCCGACAACAAGCAGTCGTCGAACCATGAGAAAGACGGGGATTGCCAGCGCCGCATCGAGCCCGGCGCTCAACACGAGCGGCATGAACTCGGGCAGCTCTGGCGACACTCGGGCCGGTGCGACGAGTGAGGCGACAAGGGGCGTACCAATTGAAAAACTGATCGACCCCAGCAGCGCCATTGCGACCGGCGGAGCTGGATGATCGTCGGTCACAAGAAGTTCACCCCAACGCCCACACCAGTATCCGACAATCGTTCCAACGAACGCGTGAACACCAGGCTCAGACGCTGCAGCAATCGAGACGATCAGTCCACCAAGACAGCCGACGATTGCGCCGCGGACCGACGTCGAGAGCAACCCGCACATCACAATGACGAGCATAACCAGATCAGGTCTGGAGCCGCCGATTCCAAAGCGTGAAATCAGCGCAACCTGCAGTACTGATGCACCCAGCAGCAGCACGAGAATCGTGATCCAGTTGCGTACATTCGGCGCCAGTCGCTCATTCACGTTGAGCGACCCCTGGTTGCGGCCGCCGATGCAGCAGCAGCCTTCTGAGCCCGTTTCTTCCTGGATCGGCGTTTTCGTTGGGCAGCCTGGTCCCGTTGCGCCTTGGGCGGAATGCTCGTCAGCGGCGGGCCAGTCATGGCATCGCGGTGCGGAAGCGAGGCGGCGGCCAGCTGCGGGCCACCGGTCAACACCAGGAGCTCTTCCAACCGGTCAAACCGCGCAAACGGTGAGACCTCGATCGACTTGTACGGATTTGCCGGATCATTGCCGACACTCGTCACGACACCGATCGGGATTCCCCGCGGGTAGATCGAACTGATTCCTGTTCCCGTCCAGCCTGCAGTTTCAACGATGTCACCGACCGCGACCGAGGCACGTTGTGGAACGTAGCTGAGTTCCAGTACGGGGCTTCCGTCGTTGCCAATTGCACGAAGGACGCCCGTGGCCTCCGCCCCGACAACCGATGCGGTCACGGCCTCAGCACGGTTCACCATCAGTTCGACGCGGGCGGTCGTGGGCGAGACCGCTTCCACATGACCAACCAGACCTCGAACCGACATGACTGGATCATCGACGCGCACACCATCGGAGCTTCCACGGTCAATCACGAGTGCACGGTCAAAGTCGACGGGCGACCGCGCGATCACATTGGAGGTCAGTTGTGAGTATCCCGATGGGAATCGTCCACGTTCGCGCAGTGCCAGCATCTCGCGCAGTCGCTCGTTGTCAGCCTCGACCGATCTCAGTATCGAGGTTCGTGCTTCCAACTCGTCAACGCGCTGTCGAAGCTCGCGGTTTTCGCTGTTTGCGCCAATCAGTCCAGCCGTCCACGAAGCGGCGTCCGCGATTGGCTGCCATGCACGTACAGCCACCTGCTCAACGGGAGACAGAGCCTGTTGGAGCGCAATCAGGGGGCCCTGCACGACATCACGGTCACGCCACCCCAGGGTCATCAGAACAAGCGAGAGGCCGAGCAGCCCGGCCAGCGCCAGGCGTCGCACAACCGGGATACTTCGGGATCTTCGCGATGCACCAGCCGCGCGCCGCCCCACGGGACGCACGGGCCTCTGGGAGCGCGTGGATGCGCTGTCTCGACGAATCGAGGCGCGGGTGGAGGATGCTGCGCGGGAGGCTGATCTACGCGTTCCGCGACCGCGTATGTGGAACCGTTGTCGCATACGTTCTCCAATAATGTCGCGACCCAGCCCCCCGCGGGATCGGCTGCAGCACCGATCTACGCCATGCGGCCGGTGCGATGTCGCGAAGCGGCCACTGCCGATCGGTGCAACGTCTCGTACTCTTCCAGTGAACGACCACTGCCGATTGCCACGCACGTTAGCGGTGAATCCGCTACGAGGACAGGCATATGCGTCTCATGGCGCAGCCGCTCGTCGATGCCGTTGAGCAATGCACCGCCACCAGCAAGCATGATTCCGCGGTCCATGATGTCGCTGGCCAGTTCGGGGGGCGTTCGGTCGAGCGTCAGCTTCACAGCATCGATGATCTGCTGCAGCGGCTCGTTCAATGCGTCGCGAACCTCTTCACTGGTCAGCACCAGCGTGCGGGGAAGTCCCGAGACAAGGTCACGGCCCCGGATTTCCGCCCGCAGTTCTTCCCGCAGTGGGAATGCGGAACCAATCTCGAGCTTCAGTTCCTCGGCGGTCTGATGGCCAACCAGGATCTTGTACTCGCGCTTTACGTAGTTGATGATCGCGTCATCCATCTC
>CAYNNW010000159.1:0-5751 GCA_964398435.1 uncultured Gaiellales bacterium
CGCTGCCAGCGCTTCGATCTGCTGCAGCAGCAGGCCCCGCCCCTCGTGCTCAATCGATTGGACACGCAGCTGGAATGTTCCTCGCGGCGCATACAGGTCGGGGGATCCGCTGACCTGGACCAGGTCACCGTCGCCGATGTCCAGCCGCAGGGCCTCGAATCGCTGGCGAGGCATGACGCAGCTCATGTTCCAGCCATTGGTCGGGTCTTTCAGCGTGAACCAGACCATCGAGTAGGTACTGCGGTGCCGTAGCTCGCTGACCTCACCGCTCACCCAGTACTGGGGAAGTTCGCCAATCCAGCCCCGGACTCCGCTGAGAAAACCGGTGACCGACCAGACCTTGCGCTCGCCGTACCAGACTGGTTCGGTTGCGCCGGGATACAGATCGGTGCCGCGGGCCATCTGCCGACCCTACCGCGCTCGCGCGGCCAGGACCATCGGGTCACCCACGCACAAACGCCCCGGGGTGCGAGCCGACCGGGGCGTTCGTTGTGGTGCCTCTCCTCGGTGCGCCGAAGATTGGTGGATCTGTTGTGCGCTGTCTAGACAGTGCCGTACGGCTGCTGCGAGTGCGAGCCTGGCGTTGTGGCGCCCAGCGGCGTTGCCGGTCGGTCAACTCCCGTGGTGAAGCTTCCCGATGCCGGTGATGCCGTGAGTGGCGCCGAGCCGAGCGAACCGACCATGGTGTTGGTCAGGCCGCCGACCATCGATCGGACCTGGTCCTCGAGTGCGCCCTGGTGCTGGCGGACAAGTGCGCTTCGCGCCTGTGCCAGTCGCCGGTCTTCCTCGCGGAGCAGATCCTGCTCGCCTGCACGCAGTCGGGCGATGATCTCGTTGACCCGTCGCTGACCCTCGTCCTGGAACCGAACGAGTTCCTCACGCAGGTGTGCACCCATCGAGGCCATCGACTCCTCCAGCTGACGCCGGTTGTCGCGGAGCGACTCGTCCAGCATCGTGCGTGAGGTGTCAACTGCTTCTCGTGCCCGTCGAGCAAGGTCGCCCTGCTGACGCGCGAGGTCGTTCATGACGTCGAGGAAGCCCTGCTCCTGTACCTGTCGTGCGTGCTCCTGTGCCTGCACGATCATCTGCTCGAGCTCGCTGGTCACCGCAGTGCGAGCGTGCTCGGTCAGACCGGCAAGATCGCCCTGCACCTGCTGAAGCATGCGCTGGGCACCCTCGCCGAGATAGCTCTCGAACTGGCGCTGCTGGTCGCGCAGATTCGCTTCAAGCGACGCCGCAAGGTCTCGCTCGAGCCGGTCGTGCAGGACCGCCACCTGGTGGTCGGCTGCCGTGGCCAGCTCGCGTGCCGCCGCCTCGACGAGGTCACGTGCGTGCTGGTCAAGCTGCTGCGCTGCATCGTGCGCTGCCATCGTGACCTCGGTCAGACGCTGATTCATCTCGTCTGCGACGTCCGCGGAGCGGGTGCGCAGTCCCTCGAGATGTGACGTCAGCGACTCCTGCAGCTGCTCAACGTAGTCTCGCGACTGAACCAGGGCGTCCTCGGCCTGCCGGCGAATCGTGTCGACGCGCTCGTTGCCGATGCGCTCAAGCTCTGCGAACAGTGAGTCTGCATCAGTGAGTGCAGCGTTGGCCGTTCCCTTGAACTCTTCGATTGATTCATACACCGCGCGCTCGACGCGTGCCCGCTGCCAGGCTGCCTCGCGCCCCATTGCCTCGACGCGCTCAGCCATGTCGCTGCTGGCGCTCGTAGTCATGGCGGTCAGACGGCCCTCGAGTTCAGCCCGCTGTGCCTCGGCGATCTCGGCTGCTGCTGCCAGCGCCTCCTCGCGAGTCTGAGCAAAGCGCTCCTCGAGCTCGCCTGCGAAGTCGTTCCAGGCGTGCTGGGTCTGCTCGATCACCATGCGGGCTTCATCGCCGGCCGACGTAACGTCCGCCATCAGCGCATCACGCAGTGCATCGACCTGGCCGGTGACCTCGGTAACCACGCGGTCGCGCTCGGCAGTGAAGTGTGCACCAGCTGCCTCTGACTGCTGGGCCAGCGCGCTCTGAAGCTCGCTGTCGTGCTCGGCGAGCACCTGCTCGATGGCGGTTGCGTGCTCGGCAAGCCGTCCTTCGATGCGCATCTCGCTCTGGCCGATGGTCTGCTCGAGCAGTGACTCGTGCTCGAGTACACGAGCGTTGACTCGCTGCTCGACCTCGGCGAAGCGTCCTTCGAGCGCAGCGTCCCACGTGTTCAGCTGCGTCTCGACCGCTGCACGGGTCTCGTTCATCCGAGCGGTGAGCGGGTCAGCTGCAGCGTCGACGCGTGCATCAAGATCGGCGGCTACCTCATCGATCCGGATGCGAACCGTATCGAGGCTCGTGGCCAGCATCTGCTCAAGCTGCGTTTCGAGCGCACCTGAGCGGTCGCTGATCTGCGCTTCGATAGCTGCGAGCCGCGCTGCGACCGCATCTTCGATCTTGCGGTCGGGATTCTCTGCTCGCGCCTTTGCGATGCGCTGCTCTGCTTCGCCAACCCGACCGATGAGCTCGTCGAGGCTGCTGGTCAAAGTATTCAGCGTCTCGCCAGCGGCGTCGGTATCAAGAACACCCAGCTTGTTCTCGATCTCGGCCTGATGTGCCGCAAGACGCTGCTCGACCATCGGCTGCAGACGATCTGCAACAAGTTGGTCGAGAAGCTGTGCAAGGATCGTGTGCGCCTCGTGCTGGTATTCCTGAGCCAGCGTGGCGATCTGACGTGCGTGCCGCTCTTCGAGTGCATACAGGAACTGCTCGCGCTCTTCCTGTGCAGCACGGAGTCGGCCGTCCAGCTCCATGCCCTCGCGCCGCATCAGCTCGCGGAGCTCTTCACCGGCGCGGGTTCGCGCTTCGGGTGACTGTAGTCGTCGTTCTGCGCGCGCTCGGTCCTGTCCAGCTGCGACTCGCATCGAGAGGGCGGTCAGGATTGCTGCTGCAATCGAGATCACAGCCAGCGGCAGATAGTCGTTGATCGTGCCGTTGACCGCTCCTCCGCCCGCGGCTGCACCGCCGACCAGGACAAGCAGGAACAGTGCTGACACTGCCGACAGTGCGGTCGCGACCTTGGAGGCTAGTCGACCGACTGGCGTAAATCCGATGATGAGTGAGAGCGCAAGCAGGGCTGCCTGAGCTCCTACCACTCCCTGTGCAATTGAAGGGGACATGCTGGAACACCTCGCACGTTGCTGGGTGATTCCAATGTAGGAGTGCATGCCGAGTTTGACAAGTGTTTGTTTTGCTCTGATCAGAATCCGTTGTCGGGCGGCAGGCATACGGCCATCGCTGGCCGCTTCTGATCGTCAGTGGTCAACCAGCAGCGTGGCGGCCCTGACTCCGCGCAGTACTGCCTGATCGATGCTCTCGTCGACCGCGAGGCCCTGCAGCAGCCCGGCTATGAATGCGTCGGTCGCATCCTCGGATGCAATCGGTTGTGGAGCGTCCACGAATCTGGAGCTCAGCTGATCAGCGACCAGCACCGTGTCGTGGGCAAGAAGGATCGCGGTATGTGCACCGCGCTGCGACAGGACACGCACGGCTTCTCGTGGTCTCTCGCGCGCGAGTCCCGGGGCGATCAGTCCGCTGCCGGCAAAGTCGGCGACGACCAGCACATCGGCCGCAGCAACGAGCGCATCACTTGGTTGCACGCCGGACCGATGCGACAGAACGCTCGGAACGCCGGCTTCGCGAGCGATATCCAGTGCCCGACGAACGACTGCACCCGGGAGTTCATCACTGATCGCGAACACCGAGCACTCGCCAATGGCCTGAATTCGTCGGTTGAAGTCGTCCACGCTGAGGTACTCGTTGGCACCCGGTGCAGCTGCAACGGCTCGCCGCCCCCCGTCCAGCTCATGGACGAATCTGATTCCCGTGCGGTCGGGGGACGTCTCGACATGTCGTGTGTCCACTCCACACTCGATGAGCTCCTCGAGCAGCACATCGGCATACTCGTCATCGCCGACCCGCCCGATCAGACCGACGTCAAGTCCAAGCGCGGCAACGGCCATTGCCTGATTCGCGCCGCGCCCCCCACATGCAACCTCGAGCTGCATCACGTCGACGTCGTCACCGGCGCTGAGCAAGCCGCCCAGGCCGATCAGGTAGTCCAGCGCAATCCACCCGGCAACAACAATGCGCGCGGGCTCAGGGTGCTGTCGTGGCAGGTCCATGCTCCGTTGCTATGCCCGCTCCCGCCACGGCGGGAACACTGGTACAGGCATCGCGCAGCGGTGGCATGTGCACGTCGTACCTGACAGGCTTGCACGATGAGCGAGCACCATCATGGAGCTGATCAGGCACTCGGAGAGCGCCTGATGCAGCTCGCACGAACGCTGAGTGCGCCCGGTTCGCAGATGCCGGGCGAGCTCGTCGGCCTGCTCCCGGTTCGTCTGGACCGGACCGAGCGCGCCGTAGCCTGCTGGAGCAGCTCCGATGAGACCGGTGCCGAAGCACGCACGTACCGGCTGGTGTCGCTCGACGGCACCGTCATCGACGATCCGGCTGCACTCGTTGAAGCGTTGCAATTGATTGCGGCGCTCGAGGCACTCGAGGAACTCGCTGATGGTGAGACACTGCGCGAACTGCAGGACCTGCTGGTGGGCTGGCAGGAACAGGCAACCCGTGTCGCCGCTGCACTTCCGACCGAAGCCCGCTCGGCACACGAGGACCTGGTCATGCAGCTGTGGAAGTCGGTCGAGGCACTGCAGCACCTGGAGCACGACCTCAGTCCAGCTCCCGACGCCGGGCCACGCTGTGCGAGCATCCGAGCGTTGGACGCTGCCTGTCAGCTGCTCGAATCGCTGTCGGTGCAGTGGAACGAGTTGGAGGCCCGGTCCAGCGAGTGGAACGCCACTGTCGCACCCCACGCAGAAGACCTCGCAGGTCCGTTGCAGCTTGTTCTTGCCGCTGGACGGTCAGGCCCGCTTCGAATCGATCCGCGTACGGTGATCGAACATGGCCAGGCAGTTGGCTCGGAGCTTGCGCCACGACGCGGCACGGCCGGCTGACACCCGCTGCAACACCACGAGGGCCCCGCGGACGGTTGTCCACGGGGCCCGAATACAAGGGGTTGTTGCTGATTGACGGTGCTGCGTCAGAGGCCGAGATCGCCACCGATGTCGCCACCGCCGCCGAAGTCACCGCCAATGTCGCCGCCGACATCACCGCCACCGAAGTCGCCACCAACATCAGCGCCACCGACGTCGGCACCACCGCCGAAGTCACCGCCGATATCAGCGCCACCCAGGTCGGCACCGCCGCCGAAGTCACCGCCAATGTCGGTTCCACCCATATCAATCCCGGGGTCGAAGCCTCCGACATCTGACATTCCGGTGATGGCATCGCCGACTGGATCGCTGGAGCCAATGTCCGGCATTCCGATCGTCGGGTCGGTGACCGACGGATCGCTCATCGGGTCACCGATCCCCGCAAATGACGGGTCGCTTGCCGTGTCGATTCCACTGTCGAACATCGAGCTGCCGAGATCGCCGAGCCCGGTGTCCGCACCGAAGTCGTCGAGCAGCTCGTCCATGGCACCGAGACCCTGATCGAATCCGCTACCACCGAATCCATCCATACCGAGTCCGTAGCCACCGAGACCGTACCCGCCATAGCCACCGTAGCCGCCATAGCTGCCGTACGAACCGAGCCCGTATCCATCGCCGTAGCCATAGCCGTCGCCGTAGCCGTAGCTGGCACCGTAGCCCCAACCACCGTACGGAACGTCGTCGAGCATGGAATCGGTCAGGGTGTCGCTGTCGACGTAGTTGGGGT
>CAYNNW010000160.1:0-4136 GCA_964398435.1 uncultured Gaiellales bacterium
CTTCGCCTGCAAAGACAACATCGTTGACCCGCAACCAGTCGCTCATCGTCGACTGCAGTGCCGCCGGCGACCCAACCGAATCCCGAAGGTCGCCGACCACCCGTGCCGACAGATCGTCGGGGGAAGTCTGCGTCACGTGGGCGGTCGACCGAGCGGGCATTGCAGCATTCTAGAGTCACCCAGGGACCCGACGGGTAGCATCGGCAAATGGAATCACCCTCCGAACGACCGTTCCGCCTGTGGTCACGGCCCGTGATCAGCTGGGCGATGTACGACTTCGCCAACACGATCTTCTCGTTTGCGGTGATCACGAGGTACTTCAACGAGTGGGTACTGCAGGATCACAATGCACCTGATTGGTGGGTCAGCCTGATGGGGCTGTGCGTCGCCGCAGCGCTGATAGTGACAATGCCACCGCTTGGGGCAATTGCCGACCGAAGCGGCCGACGAATCCCGTTTCTGCTGACGTTTACCCTGACGTGCGGAGTCGCCACGATCGCCATGGGTCTGGCGGGCAACCTGCTCGTGGCGCTGGTGCTCTGCGGAATCGCCCAGTTCGCCTACCAGTCAGCAATTGCGCACTACGATCCACTCCTTGCCACCGTTGCGCCGCCCGAGCGACAGGGAGCCGTGTCGGGCTTCGGGGTCGGACTCGGATACGTCGGATCACTGGTCGCTGTCGTGGTGCTGACAGCGATTGTCGGCGAAGGCGACAAGCAACACGCATTCATACCCACTGCCCTGATGTACCTGGTGTTTTCTATCCCTATCTTCCTGTTCGTCAAGGAGCGGCGATTGCCACGAACCGACGAGACGTCCACCACCACAACAACTGCGCAGGTCATTCGCCAGGCAAGTCGACAGCTGGTCGACACCAGCAGCCACATGTGGAGCGACCACCGCTCGGTGGCACGCTTCCTGATCGGACGATTCTTCTACGCAGACGCGCTGCTGACAGTGATCCTCTACATGACCGTGTACATGGACCGGCTGGATGCATTCACCGAATCGCAGAAGACTCTCCTGCTGGCGCTCTCGATCATCACCGCAGCAGTCGGCGCATTCATCGCGGGGGCAATAGTCGAGCGTAAGGGGCCGCGAATCGTCCTGTTGGTCATTCTCGGCATCTTCGCGACAACGGTTGCGCTGGCCGGACTGACTGCCTCACCGACATTGGTATGGGCACTCGGACCGCTGGTTGGGCTCGGACTCGGTGCAGTCTGGACCAGCGACCGCGTCTTCATGATGCGACTGACGCCCGAGCCCGTACGCGGTGAATTCTTCGGGATCTACAACCTGATCGGCAAGCTGTCGAGCGGAGTCGGGCCATTCGTGATCTGGGGTGGTTGCCTGTGGCTGTTGCACGAGCAGGCGGGATGGTCGAAGCTGGATGCCAGCCGCGTGGCGCTCGGAGGCCTTGCAGCCGCAGCAGTACTGGGGCTGCTGATCGTGCGTCCACTGTCGGACAAGGTCACCACCGCCACTGGTCAACCTGAACTGGACGCCGCATGAAAGATGAGGAGCTCGCACCCGAAGCGTGGGTGTCAGTGTCACCGGGACGGCTGCAGTGGCTCGGGCGTCTGCTGACACGTCGTCCAGGAAAGATTGCGATGGGCTATCGCACATTCGGCTCTGAACGGGTGCCAGCACGCGGCGGGTTCATCATTGCCCCCAACCATGCGTCGTATCTGGATGGCCCGCTGTTTGCCCACGGTCATAACCGCGTCGTTCGATTCATGGCCAAGTACGAAGCACTGCAGTGGCCGCTCGTCGGCCGGCTGATTCGCCGAGGAGGCGGATTTCCCGTCAAGAAGGGACACCAGGCCGCAGGCAAGGGCGGCAACCAGCCCGCACTTGAAATCGCCCGGCACGTTCTCGAATCCGGGCATGGCCTGGTCATGTTCATGGAGGGAAAGCTGATTCGTTCGAGCCTTGAGTTGGGGGAACCAAAGAGCGGCCTGGCTCTCCTTGCTTTGTGGACGGGGGTTCCGGTGATCCCGGCGGCAGCATGGGGCACTCGCCCATTGGGGGCATATGGCAAGGTACGACGAGCGCGCAACCTGTGGCGCTTCTGGAATCTGCCGCGAACGACGATTGTCTGGGGGCACCCGATCGTATTTCCTCAGACCGATCACCCCGAGCGGGAACTGATCGAGGCTGTCAGGGACGAGATCTGGGGCGAAGTTACGCGACTGTATTCGTTAGCACACGATCTGCACTCGATGGAGCCGCGGCCGCCGAGGTATGACGTGCCGCTTCCGCCCGAGCTGTCAGTCGGCTCGCTGCTCTAGACGACGCGACTCGCTGCACATGCTGTCGCAGTCGGCCACGGATCGCGGAAGCAGATCCAACAACTCCGAGAGAGCATCGCGCTGCTCATCCGTGAATCGCCCGACGAACAGCCTCTCGACGTCGGCCAGGTGACGCTCACGAATGGTCTCGAATCGTCGACGGCCATCGTCCGTCAAGGTGATCCAGGTAACGCGACTGTCCGATTCACAGCGAACGCGATCGACCATGCCATCGGTGCGAAGCCCCGCAATCAGCCGCGTCATTCCCGACGGGGTCAAAGCCACCTGTGCGGCCAAGTCAGACATGCGAATTCCGTGATCGGGTGCGCGATACAGACGCAGCAGCACCTCGTAATCCCGCAGCGTAATACCGGAATTGCGCTGCAACAGGACGTCGAGCTGGCGCGTGATTGCCGCATGAGACCTGAGAAATAACTCCCAGGAGATAAGTTTTTGTGAGGTCAACATTTGACAGCGCAACTTTCTCTCGCTACTCTGACGATATTACTTGTGCACGCAACTATTGTCCACTCAAGTATCACTGTAGCACCACTTCGACCCAAGGAACATCATGTCGACTCTCACACCATCCACAGCTCAGACCGACCTCATCTCCGCGCTGAGTGGAACGTGGAACCTGGACCCTGTCCACTCCTCGCTCGCATTCTCAGTTCGCCACATGGGCGTTGCGACCTTTCGCGGCTCATTCCCGGCAATCGAGGGCGAACTGACCGCACACGACAGCGGCATTTCGATTACTGGTCGTGTTGCTGTTGCCAGCATCGTGACCGCCGACCCACAGTTGCAGGGGCACCTGATGTCACCAGACTTCTTCGACGCAGATCGCCATCCCGAACTGTCGTTCACCGCACAGTCACTCACCGAATCGGCAGGCTCCGTAACAGTTGAAGGCGACCTGACGATCAAGGGCATCACGCGCCCCGTAACGCTGAGTGGCTCGATGGCCGGACCACTCGCTGACCCGTACGGCGGCTCACGGGTCGGACTGTCGCTGAGCGGCACCATCGATCGAACAGAATATGGTCTGGGCTGGAACGCGCCACTCCCTGGCGGTGGCCTTGTGCTCTCGAACAACGTGCGCATTGCCGCCGAACTCGAACTGGTCAGGAGCTGAATCAGATGACGTCGATCGTGGCCATTTCCGGGAGCCTGCGTGACGGCTCGTTCAATACAAGCCTGATACGGGCGCTGGGCGCGGCGCTGCCAACCGACGTGTCCTTCACGCTCGTGTCGCCAGACGACCTGCGCAGCGTGCCACCCTACGATCCGGAGCTCGACGCTCACGGCCGGGTGCCGGAATCGGTTGAGCGGCTGCGGGAGCAGATTCGCTCGGCCGACGTGCTGGTCATCTCGACGCCGGAGTACAACGGCTCGGTGCCGGGCGGGCTGAAGAGCGTGATCGACTGGGCATCGAGGCCTCGCGGCAATGCGCCGATCGCCGGCACGAGCGTCGCAGTCATGTCAGCATCAACCGGCCAATACGGCGGTGCCTGGGCGCAGCAGGATCTGGCTCGTATCCTGGGCATTGCCGGAGCTCGCGTGCTTGACGAGCGAGTGACGGTCGCCAAGGCCGGATCGGTGGTCGACGATGGCGGCTCGATCACCAGTGAGTCGATCCGAGCTTCAATCGCTGACCTGGCGACTGCGATTGTGCGCGAAGCAGAACTGGCCGCCGAGCAGACGAACACTTCAGCAACACCTGCCTGAGAAATACGTCGGGGGTGGGCCGCAACGCGCCGTTTCGGTCCACCCCCGACGCCACCGCCCCCGGAACAGGGAGCGACGAGTCCCCCGGAATTCCAAGCGTCCGTGATCGCGTTGAAC
>CAYNNW010000160.1:4146-5738 GCA_964398435.1 uncultured Gaiellales bacterium
GGGCCCCGCGGCGCCCACTCCCCCTCCCCCCCCCCCGCCGGTCACCCCGGGGGGGGGGGCCCCGCCCCCGGGGGTGGGGGCCCCCCCCCCGACGCCACCTCCCCCTGATCAGTGAGCGACGATTCCCACTGAATTCCATGCGTCCTTGATCGCGTTGAACGCCGTCTCGCCGCCAGCTCGCTTCGCTGTAGTAAGCGTTGTCGATGCGAACTCGTCGAGTGAGCTCCCTGGCCCTCCATCGCGCATCCCGGCATCGAACCAGATTCCCGCGACGGCTTCGCGCCCGAGTACCTTGGTTGCTCGTACGGCTACCAACGACGGCAGCCCCGACAGGTCATGTGGATCGAGCGGCTCGAAAGAACCGTTTGCCCAGCGTGGCAGGTTCGAGACGTGCTCGAACGGCGGCTTGGCCAGGTCGAACAATCCGCCCCTGGTTACGCCGGTACCGATCTTCCAGTCCCGCCCCGTCGCAACCGCCGCGACAACGTTTGCAATCGATTCGCGAACCGCGGCGTGCTCGTTGTCACCCCCTGGGCGATCACCTCCAACGAGTGACATGGCCGCATGGACAAGTTCGTGCGTAACCAGGTCTGGCGTTGTGAATCGCGAGTATGTGCGATCCCCGTCACCGAGCATCAACATGCCGCGCTCGACATCGAAGTATGCGTTGGTCGCTGGATCAGCATGCACTCCCACCTTCACCGGCAATTTCGCGGACCCGAATCCCCGAAACCCAAGGTGCTGGTTCATCCAGGCAAGCGACTGCTCGGTCGACCGAAGTGCCTGTCTCGCCGAGACATCCCGCTGGACCTGCTCAGAGGTCAGCCGCACCGGCTCACCGGCCGAGACGTCATAGATATTGATTCGCGGCACGAACGATCGTGGAGCTCGAGCCGCCTCTACCTGCATAGCCATTTCTGGTCCCTCCCTGACTGTGGGTCCGACGCCCTCTACGCCGGACTCCGCTTTTCGCCTCCTGGTCCCACACCACTGAGCGAAGCGGGAATCCTGAATGACATTCACCCCATCAGTCAAACAGGGGGTCAATTCCGAACTTATGCGAGCTTTTGCTAGCAGATTTGGGAAATATTTCGGCGATGATCCGATTTGAGTTGCAGCGGCGACCGGCGGGTAGATTCAGCCATGGAGATGAGCGATGACTTCGACGATGCCTGGGGCAAGATGATGAGCTCGGAGGCACCCGCAGCACCTCCCGACGATGCTCCGGCCGTGCCTGAACTGGGTGCGGCTGTGCAGGTCACGGTAGTGGTTCGAGCAGAGCGCGTGCCGGTCGCGCCCTGGGCACAGGGGTGGCGAATTGGGAGTGCAGGACCGGTCGATGGCATGGTGACCATGGTCTTCGAACACGATGTCGACGACTCGCCTGTGACGCAGCTGGCGGCAATCACGGGACTGTGGTCAACGATCAAGTCAGCTCGTCTGGACGTGGTCTGGTGGGCGATTCAGACACACGCGGCGGTTCCTTCTGACGGCTTTGGCTCAGGTGTCTCGGCCAACCCGGAGTCGGCAAGCTGACATTGGGCTACTTGCCGGTCGCCCCGGCATTATCGGCAACGTAGGTTGCCACGGCA
>CAYNNW010000161.1:0-5435 GCA_964398435.1 uncultured Gaiellales bacterium
GCTCCCCGAACGGCAAACCGGACAGTGCGACGGGCAAGGCGCCACAACAGTGCCAGCTGCGCGGCGACCAGGCACGCCGACAACACCAGGAATACCTGCTCGTGCCCGACGGCAAGCGCCACAACCCCGAGCACCAGCACATTCACAGTCACGACAGTTCCGGCCATCAGCACACGGCCTGCATGACGTTCGAGCGCGTTGAACGGCTCGAATCCGTCTGTCATGCCACCTGCCGTGGCGTGTGCGTCGTCAGCTGAATGCACGAGGACGTCCCGGACGTGTCGAATTCCCATGGGACCGTCGACGCCGGTCCCCCCGGTCTGTGAGTTCCCTGCGCCATCAGGACGGAAACCCGGACAACCGTCACGCCAGCGCGCAGGTCAGTCGTGATGACCGCTGCCAGGACCGGTCCGCGGACCTCGAACATTGCCCGGATTGCCGCCCTGTTCCAACAGATACGTGGCGACGTTCCGCGGCCAGACCAGGTTCATGCCGTTGGGATCGTTGCTCGCACCGGGCGGCGCATACTTGTGGTGAATTGCCGTGACGCTCGTCAGCCCTTGGCCGACGTAGTTCTCAGCGAGCCCTTTCGTTACCGCGTCGATTCCTTCTGCCCAGGTGCGGAACGCCCTGGGTGACGAGGGGCACCCCCAGCCCCAGCCATTGTGCGGGGCACAGGTGATCGATCCAAAGAAGCTCTCCGCCCCCGCAATCGCCACCACCAACCGCGGATCGACATTCCAGCGGTATCCTGCGCGAAGGAAGTCCTCACCGGACCCTGCCATCGGTGATGCTTTTGACTCCAGAAAGCGATCAATCGACTCAGCAGTCACGGGGGCAGTGCCACCGCCGCCCCAACCACTGGACGGAATGCCGAGCGACGTGTCGCCAGCCGCGACCTTCTCTGCTGCCCCGACCGCGCGCCTGAATGCCGCGAGTCGCCGCTCAGCTGCCGAGTGGTCCGCCTGGATCTCGGCCGCAGCATCGACCGCAGCATCGAACTTCTTCTTGTCCGTGGCCAGCTGTCGCTGTGCGGGCTTCATCAGCCTGCGAACGAGACCCGCTGATGGTTCGAGTGCGGGGCGAACGGCCGGCGAGGACACGCTGATGCGTCCAATCTGCTCCTGCAGCAGCCGCCCCCGCTCGACAACGATCTGCGAGGCCTGGTGTTTCTCGCCCAGCGCAACCATGGTCGAACGATGTGTCTTCAGTGAGGCCGCAAGTTCCCGCTCCCGCTCACTGAGCCGTCCGGTGACTGCATGTGCGGCCTGCACGCTGGTCGCGCCACTTCCGCCGGCGTCGCCTTCCCCAGGAGCCGTGAATGCGTTGCTGGGGCCAATCGCCAGGGCGAGTGTGACGGCCGGGATCGTCACCATTCGATGTGAGGCTGAACGCACTAACCCGCTCATTGATCACCTGTTCACGCGGTGACTGCGAGTCGATCAAGCGCAGACCGCAATCGCGCAAGCGAGCGCTCCGCCCCCAAAACATGGATGCTCTCGAACAGACCCGGCGTGACGACCCGTCCGGTTACCGAGAAGCGAACCGGTCCGAACACGACACGCGGCTTGCGGTCAAGCGATGTACAGACACCGCGCAGCGCCTGCTCGATGTCGGCGGGCGCAAAAGATGCCAACCCCTCCAGCGCTTCGATCACGGCCGACAGGACCGTCGATGCCTCGTCGATGGCGGTCAGCCGATCCCACGCGTCCGGAATCATCTCGAACGGCTCAGTCAGGAATCCCAGGAACCCCGGAACGTCCGCAAGCACGTCGACCTTCTCCTGTGCCAACAGCGCTGCCTCGCCCGGCGTACAGGCAAATGCAGCTGCGTGGTCGGGATGATCGGGCGATACCCACCGATCCCGCCATCGCTCCCACGCCGATGCCCACGACTCAGCGTCCATCGCACGCAACTTCTGACCGTTCAGCCAGCGAAGCTTGTAGTGGTCGAACTTCGCCGGGCTCTTCTTGACGCGGGTCAGCTCGAAGGCCTCGATCATCTCGTCGTCGGTCATGACGGTTGAGTCGTCATCTCGACTCCAGCCCAGCAACGCAAGGAAATTGCGCACCGACTCCGGGATGTACCCGGCCTCGTCGAGGTCTTCAACAGATGCCGCTCCATGCCGCTTGGACAGCTTCTGTCCATCCGGCCCAAGGATCATCGGTGCGTGGGCAAACAGCGGCACGGGTGCACCGAGCGCCTCATACAGCAGGACCTGTCGAGGTGAGTTCGACAGATGATCGTCACCGCGAATGACGTGCGTGATCTTCATGGCGATGTCGTCAACGACAACGGCGAAGTTGTAGACAGGAGTTCCGTCTCCACGGGCAATGATGAAGTCACCGAGCAGCGCGTTCTCGAACTCCACATCACCGTGAATCAGGTCGCGAACAACCGTGACACCGTCGGTCGGAACCCGAAATCGAACGGAGACCGGTCGCCCCTCGGCTCGAAATGCTTCCCGCTCAGCGTCGGTCAGGTCCCGATGTGCGCCCGAGTAGACCGGCGGCCGTCCCTGTGACTGCTGCAGTTCCCGCTCAGCCGCCAACTCCTCGGGCGTCTCGTAGCACTCATACGCATGCCCCGACGCAAGCAGACGATCGAGCTCCACGCGGTGCAGGTCCAGTCGCTGATGCTGCACGTACGGTCCGAATGGCCCCTCTACTCCGGGGCCCTCATCCCACTGCAGGCCGAGCCACTGCAACACGCGAAGTGCCTGCTCGACGACTGCGTCGGTTGACCTGGCGCGGTCGGTGTCCTCTATGCGAAGCACGAACTTTCCATTGGCACCCTGATGCCGCGCATACAGCCAGTTGAACAGTGCAGCGCGCGCATTGCCGAGGTGAAGTGTGCCCGTGGGGCTGGGAGCAAATCTGACCCGAATCTCATCCATGCAGAGCAGATTACCTCAGCTGGGCACCAGATCACACGGTACGCTGCACCGATGTACTTTGGAGCACACGTCAGTACGGCCGGAGGTGTACACACCGCCGTCACCCGCGCAGCCGACATTGGAGCCGACTGTCTGCAGCTGTTCACCCAGAGCCCGCGGATGTGGAGATCCCGCCCTCATCCCGATGAAGACGTCGCCCGCTTTCGTGAACGTCGAATCGACACGGGTCTGAAATACGCAACGGCCCACGCGATTTACCTGATCAACATTGCCTCCCAGGACAGCGAACTGCGGGCAAAGAGCGTTGAGGCGCTCTGCGCCACGATGGATGCCGCGGAACGGCTCGGCCTGGACAGCGTGGTCTTTCATCCCGGGTCGGCAAAGTCGGCGACCTTTGACGATGTGATCGACCTGGTTGTGGACGGTCTCTCGCGCGCGCTCGCGCGTACGGAGAACACCTGGCTGCTGCTTGAGAACAGTGCTGGTCAGGGTGGAACCATCGGCAGGAGTGTCGAAGAGCTTGCACGACTGGTTGATGCTGTCGATCAGCCCGATCGGCTCGGCATCTGTCTCGACACCTGCCACTGGTTTGTCTCAGGTGTCGATATCCGTAATCAACAGGTGCTGGACAACCAGCTTGACCGCGTAGACGAACTGATCGGACTGGACCGGCTCCACGCTCTCCACATCAATGACTCCGCAACGCCACTGGGTTCGAATCGGGACCGGCATGCCAACATCGGCGAGGGCGAACTGGGCAGCGGGCTTGCAACGTTCCTGCAGCATCCACGGCTCCAGGGACTGCCGGCAATACTTGAGGTACCCGGGCCGGGGAACGGTCCAGACAGCGATCAGCTGCAACGCGTACGGGCGCTCCACGGGCAGTAGGTCATGGGTAGCAATTGCAACGGCGGCCCCCGTGTCGACCAGTGCTGGTCGATCGGAGGCCGCCCGATTGCTGTGCTCCCGGCAGTGCCATGACGCCCACGAAACAGGACGTTGACCACGTTACCCACATGCAGTGCGTCAGCGGCGCGGGCCGGGAGTGTCGCGCGTGGTGGCTTTCGCTAGGCCACCGCACCACAGGGTGGTGGGCGCGACAGTATTTCTACTCCAAACCTGAATCGCGGGCCACGTCCGCCGTCAAAAGACCGTCCCCATGCGCGAACGCGACGTTCGCGTCGTTCGGCACGAGCCCAGATGCGACCGACAATCTGCTGCAACTGCACGAGCGCGCGAAGCCCGACCATGCTGATGGAAGCGACGATCAGACCGACGATGCATGACAGTCCAAAGAGCGATGCCAACGCGAGGATGGAGCCCGGCCCGCTGTACGCCATGCCCCAGCCAAGCCCGTCGGCATAGCGGACGTACGACTGCTCAAGAATGTATGCAAGCAGCAGCACACCTGAGAGCAGTGACCCTCGATTGACCAGTGTTTCAATGCGCTCGCGCACCGTCAGTCGGTCGATGTCGTGGATCAGGTCAAACGACCTGCACTCGCTCAGATGCTGCGCCAACGCGCGGGATCGCCGGCGCTCAATTCCGATGAACGCGATTGCCAGCACGAGGACCATGGCACTCATGAAGACCTGACCCTTGGTCAGGTCGAGCATGCCGCCATCCTGCAACGACCGATACTCGCGAGCATCAACACCGTAGTACCAGAACAGCGAGCTTCGGAAGGTGGTTGTCAGGATGTTCATCAACAGCAGGCCGAATGTCAGCAGGCCTGCGCCAACGACGAATCCCGCTACGCGGTAGCGCCGTGGTACAACCAGTTGTCGAGCGGAGTCTGGCATGGGCTGACATGCGGCCGCCCCTGCGCAACGGTCCACGCACCGGACGACCAGACGAAGTATCGGCAGCCAGCGTCGAAATCTTGAGCTTTCGATCCAACACGCAGGAATCGCATCGCGTCCTACAGACACTGCAAGTCCGCCCATGCATGCGGCCCGCCTGGCAGCTCCCGGAGCCATCACCGCGCCCGCGGGCCACCCCTGAGCGCAACGACTGACGCATCCAGGCCGACACACAGGTGGAGCGGATCTGAGGGATGAGGAGTGTCCAGTGGCGGAAATCAGCCTGACTGGCGTGAACAAGGTATATCCGGGGGGCACCCACGCAGTTCACGATGTTGACCTGCACATTGCCGATGGCGAGTTCATGATCATGGTCGGCCCGTCCGGCTGCGCCAAGTCGACGATTCTGAGAATGATCGCAGGCCTCGAGGAGCTGACAACCGGCACCGTTCACATCGGTGGCCGCGTCGTCAACGACATGCCCGCCAAAGATCGCGATATCGCGATGGTGTTCCAGAGCTACGCTCTCTACCCCCACATGACGGTACGTCAGAACATGTCCTTTGGCCTCAAACTGCGGCGCATGCCGGAGGCGGATATCACGAGGCGAGTAGACGACGCCGCCCGGATACTCGGGCTTGAGCCGCTGATGGAGCGACTGCCCAAGCAGATGTCGGGAGGCCAACGTCAGCGCGTTGCCATGGGCCGCGCGATAGTCCGGGAACCGCAAGCGTTCC
>CAYNNW010000161.1:5445-5730 GCA_964398435.1 uncultured Gaiellales bacterium
CTCGAACCTTGACGCGAAACTCCGAGTACAGATGCGCACCGAGATCGCCCGACTGCATCAGCGGCTTGGCACAACCACCGTGTACGTCACTCACGACCAGGTCGAGGCAATGACCCTCGGCCAGAGGATCTGCGTCCTCCGTCGTGGCTTCGTCCAGCAGGTTGCAACGCCGCACGACGTCTACCATCACCCGGCCAACGTCTTTGTCGCAGGATTCATCGGCAGCCCCGGAATGAACTTCTTCTCGGGCGTGACGGACATGGCGGACGGCAGGCCAGTGATCGT
>CAYNNW010000162.1:0-3412 GCA_964398435.1 uncultured Gaiellales bacterium
ATCCGTGCCTGCCTTTACCAAGCTGATGAATCTCCGCGCCAAGCGACTGGGAATGCGCTCAACGACGTACACATCCGTCAACGGGCTTGACGCCGAGCCGCTGACGATGTCCACCGCGCTTGATCAGGTGCTCCTGGGCAATACCGTCATGAAGGATCCGCGAATACGGCGATCGGTCCGGCTCCCGGAGGTACTGGTAGAGCGTCCGGGCGCCGACTCGGTGACGTTCCCGAACAGACACCCTTTGCTGGGGACCTACGAAGGTGTCGATGGGATCAAGACGGGATTCACCGATGCTGCGGGCTACTCGATGATCACGCACATGCTGCGCGGCGACGTTGATGTCTTCGCCGTCGTGCTGGGAACAGCCAGCCCTGAGGCGCGCGCAACCCAGACACGACTCCTGCTGGACTGGGCGCGAGTGATGTATCCGAAGGCGCATCTGGTGAGTGCAGGCGACCAGGTGGGAAGCATCCCCGTCGAGTATCGGGATCGCCCGATGCCGGTCTTTGCCTCCGACGATCTCGATCTGACCATCCGCGTAGGCTCGAAGTTCCGCGAGCAGCTGATCGTTCCCGAGGTGCTGCGCGGCCCAGTCCGTGCAGGGGATGAGGTTGGACGACTCCGGTATCTGGACGGTGACCGCGTCATCGCCGAGACCGCGGTCTATACGGTCAAGGGCGTTCCGGAAACGTCAGGACGATCGCGCTTCGGCAGAGTCGCCCGACAGTGGACCCGAGCGGGTCGTGAGGGCCTCGACGCCGTCGGTGACGGCATCCATTCCATAGCCGAAGCAGCCGGAGTTGCGGCCTGATGATTACCACTGTCACTCTCAATACCGCACTGGATCGAACGCTGGTGGTGCCGAACTTTCTCGTGGGGCGACGCCACCGGGCAAGCCGCAGCATCACACTCGCAGGTGGTCGGGGAGTGACGATTGCGCGCACGCTGCATCGCCTGGGACGGCCGGTCATCGCAACCGGTTTCGCCGGAGGACTGACCGGGTCCAGCGTTGTCCGTCGACTGACACGCGAGGGCCTGCTGCACGACTTTGTCACGATCGAAGGAACCACACGCACGTCGACCGCGGTGATCGACCCCGTTACCGGAGTCCATACCGAGATCAACGAACACGGTCCGATGGTCAGCGACGAGGAGGCTCGCCTGCTGGCTGACAAGTTGAGCTACCTTGCGCGAGCGAGTCGCTGCGTCGTCCTCGCCGGAAGCCTGCCGCGGGGCATGCCCGACGACACGCTGCAGCGGCTGCTCAAGAAGGCACACGCGCCTGATCTCGTGACGGTCATCACGTGCCCGGACGACACCGATGTGCTGCGAGCCGCCCTGGTGGCAGAGCCGACCGTCGTCGTCATCGAACAGCGTGAGGCCGAGGCGCTGGTGGGCCACGAGTTCGGTGGCGATGAGGACTTTCTCATGGCCGTTGATGAGCTGGGTCGGGCGGGCGTGAAGCAGGCAATCGTGGTTCACAGCGGTGGGTGCTACGTGCGGATTCGCCAGGGACGGACTGTCAGTTACATCAAGAGCACGCACGACCCGCTTGAGGCCGTGTCCGAGTTGGGAACTACCGAGGCATTCGTCGCCGGTTATCTTCACTCGCTTCGTGACGAGCGAACTCCGATCGAGCGCGTGCCGTTCGGGATGGCCGTGGCACTCGCAAATACCCGGCATCTGGGTGCCGGCACAATCGAGACCGCGGACGTTCCGATGCTGCTTCGGGATGTGACAACCGAGTCGCTCGATCCCGCTGCAGCCTCGTAATCACAGCCGCGCAAGTCGCAGGCATGCCTCGTCGAAAAGCTCGTCGCTGACCGAGACTGACACGCGAGCCCAATCACGGCCCGACTCGCCGAATCCGCTGCCACCTGCGCACGCGACACCCAGCTGATCGCGAACCGACGCAATCGAGTGGCCACGGGGCAGACGCCACCACGAGTAGTACCCACCCTTCGAACGCTCGATATCGATGACCTGCGCCAGTCGAGCAGAGCGACGGGCAAGGTCATTTCGAATGGCACGAACGTCGTCGTCACAGCTCGCGATCGCGTGTGCAGCCACCACCTGGAGTGGTCGGAAGACGCCGACGGTGAACTGAACGAGCAGCTGCTTCACCCGGTCGATCGTCTGTTCACAACCGACGATGAAACCGATTCGCCAGCCGGCCATTGCCCAGCCCTTCGACATCGTTACCAGCTCGACACAATTCCGCTCGCTTCCGGCAGCAGCCAGCAGTGACGGTGCCGGTGACAGTTCGAGGTCGTTCGCACCGTATGCCAGGTCGCCGTAGGCGAGATCGTGAACGAGCAGCGCTCCGCGCCGCTCCGCCTGTATGACTGCCTCGTCAAATACCGACGGGGGCACGCATGCACCCGTCGGGTTCGACGGGTAGTTGAGGTAGACCATGCGCAACGTTGATGAACGGGTGCTCGCGCGGGGGAGGGATTCCCAGGCGGGAGCCCAGCCGGCGCCTGGATCGAGCAGCAGTGGCACCGGTGATGAGCCGGCCGCTGCAATCGCTGGCGGGAGGTCCGGGTAGCCGGGATCCGGTACAGCCACAGTGTCACCGGGCCCGGATACCGCCATTGCAAGCAGGACAAGCCCCGTCTTGACGCCGGGGACGACCGCAACCTGACGGGCTTCGTCGATGCGAACGCCATACCGCCGCGCATACCAGTCGGCGACCGCCTGGCGCAGCTGTGGTTCACCGGCGAATCCGGGATAGCCGTGCATTGCCGGATCGGTGACGCAGCCTGCGAGCGTTTCGAGAATGCGTTCTGAAGGTGCCCGGTCCGGACTGCCCCGCGCCAGATCGATCACGCCGCCCGGACGGTCGCGTTGGGCCTGCATGACGTCACGGACGAGATTCGCGAAGTACGGCTCCGGCAGCCGCTCGAACAACTGAGGCGCCGGTTCGTTCACCCTTCTGGTGAGGACGCTCCGGCAAGCGGATCGTCACTCGAAGCGGCATCGACGGTCAGCACAGCGAATCCGGCTTTCTCAATCCGGCTGACAGCATCGGCAAACCGCTTGGCTGCAGGGTGTGTCTGTGCACGCTTGCCAAGCCGCTTCGTTCGACGCTTGTTGGGTGCTGCCGCTGCGATCTGGCGATGGATCGTGCCCAGCTCCTTCATGGCCGCGACCATGTCCCGGTGCGCCGCCGCGACCTTCTTGGGTGGCTGCAACGAGCTTGCAATGGCTGTGGCATCGTCCCACCGCCGGGCGGCTGCCGTGAGTTCCTGCTTGTTGGCACGGGCAATCGAATCGTCAACCGGTGGGGCTGCGGAATCGTCGAGCGCAGTCCGCATCCGGGCAAGTCCCGCATCGTACTCCTGAGCGATTGACTGCTCGCTGGATGCAGGACTCGGCCCCAGATTGCTACGCGACTCATTCGGGTCGG
>CAYNNW010000162.1:3422-5724 GCA_964398435.1 uncultured Gaiellales bacterium
CGAAAACGGCGACAACAACCAGGCAGATGCCCGCAAGCATGCGCATTCGATTCATTCCGATCCGCTCCCGCATCGTGGCTGTTCCTGGGCTCCGATCGGCACCGCGGAACAACCCCTATTCGTGGGGCACGTCATACCCCTTGCGCCTGTATATCGTGTCGGAGCGCGAAAAAGCGTTCTCGATTGTGTCGATTCGTTCGTCGGGAATCCGTCTGCGACACTCTGCGGCTGCTGTGCGACGGGTCTTACCGAGCCGCGCGCAGTCAGCAAATTGCGAGAGAAGAGCTGACAACTCCTCGAGCGCCTCGCTCGCGGCGGAAGCTGCTTCTTCGACGTCTCGTGGTGCTCCAACGTCCGTGAGCTGATCGGCGGCGGCGCGGGTCTTCGTGGCTGCCTTCTCGAATGACTCGACGTCGTCAACGCGTGCCGTGCTGATCGTCTCAAGCGCCTCGGTTCGTGCGGCAACCGCAATGGCCAGCCGTTCCTCGTGCTCGCGCCGTCCCTCGCGCGCCGTGCAGCCGACGAGCACGATGGCAATGACCAGCACCGCAGCAACGCATCGCAGGGGCACGCTACTCCTCCCCGATGGTCTCAACAGCCGTCGCACTCAGCGAGATCAGCTCCTGCAACTCGTCGTCGGCGAGCTCCGTCATCCAGCCTTCGCCGCCACCGCGAGTCTCGATCACGCGGCCGGCAAGTGCGCGTTTGTCCTCGAGAATTGTTGCGATCCGCTCCTCGAGCGTCCCGGCACAGACCAGCCGGTGGACCTGCACCTGCTGCGTCTGGCCAATCCGGTGCGTTCGGTCGGTTGCCTGGTCCTCGACGGCGGGGTTCCACCATCGGTCGTAGTGAAAGACGTGCGAGGCAGCCATCAGGTTGAGGCCGAGCCCGCCCGTGCGCAGCGACAGAATGAAGATGCAGGGGCCCTGCTGTTCGTCCTGGAACTGGGCGACAATCTCCTCGCGCCGCAATCGCGGAATTCCCCCGTGCATGTACAGCACCGGACAGTCGAGCATCTCGGGCAGGTGTTTCTCCAGAATGTCACCCATCTGGACGTACTGTGTGAATACGAGTGCGCTCTGCCCCTCGGCAACTACTTCCTCGAGCAGTGCGACCAGCCGGTCGAGCTTGCCCGAACGCCCCTCGAACGGCCCCTCGTGCTGCCCAAGTACCTGCGCGGGGTGATTGCAGACCTGCTTGAGCCTGGTGATCAGCGCGAGGACGGCACCGCGGCGAGCCATGCCGGTTCTGCCACGCACCTCCCGCAGCGCATCGTCGGCGATTGTCCGGTAGATCGCGGCCTGTTCCTGGCTGAGCGTGCACGAAATGTCGTGCTCCATCTTGTCCGGCAGGTCGGGCATGACTGCGGGATCGTTCTTGACCCGGCGGAGCACGAACGGCCGGGTGATCCGCCGCAGCAGTGACGCGGCCTGCTCATCGCCGCCGGATTCAATCGGCGACGCAAAACGCCGTGTGAACGCAGCGGCCGTGCCCAGCAGCCCCGGGTTGAGCACGTCGAGAATCGCCCACAATTCCAACAGCCGGTTCTCTATCGGCGTACCGGTCAGTGCGATCCGTTCGACGGCGTTCAGTTTGCGGATGGCACGCGCCTGTTCGGTGTCGGGGTTCTTAATCGACTGGGCTTCGTCCAGTACCAGGATGCCCAGCGGAAGTTCCGAGAGCATGCCGATGTCTCGTGCCACCAGCCCGTACGACGTCACATAGACGTCAGCTTCCGGCAGTGGTCGACGCACGCTCGCACGTTGCGGACCGTGATGGATGTGAACTGTCAGTCCGGGCGCAAACCGGGTCAGTTCCCGCTCCCAGTTACCGATCAGCGAGGTGGGACAGACCACGAGCGTCGGTCGACGGGCGAGTTCATCGAGCAGTTCGTGCGCAGCCACGTCAGCATCGTCGGCATCATCGGGAAGCGCCGCGGCGGGATCAGCATCGACGGCGTTGCGGATCTGGCGCAGCTGTGCCAGCAGTCCGATGACCTGGACCGTCTTGCCGAGGCCCATATCGTCGGCAAGACATGCACCCAGTCCAAGCGACGACATGCGGACAAGCCAGCCGAGTCCGTCCCGCTGATAGGGGCGCAGGCTTCCATCGAAGGGCTCTGGCTCAGGCAGCGGATCGCCGCCGGTGCCACTGCGAAGTGCCTCGACAGCCGATGACAGGCGCGTGTGCTCGATCTCACCGATCGTGGCCGTCACGCCGCCGGGCAGCTGCGCCTCACCTGCGAGCGTCGCCGCAAGTGCGTGTGCGCCGGCAAGATGCGTGTCACGCGCCTCGACCGCGC
>CAYNNW010000163.1:0-5717 GCA_964398435.1 uncultured Gaiellales bacterium
GCGTGCAAAGTGATCGGCCACGCCACTGACATGGGTGTGGACGCGCGCGCCTCCGAGCTCCTCGGCGGTGACGTCCTCGCCAGTTGCGGCCTTCACCAGCGGCGGCCCACCCAGGAAGATCGTGCCGGTGCCGTCGACGATCACGGTCTCGTCACTCATCGCCGGCACATAGGCACCACCGGCCGTACACGAGCCCATCACGCAGGCGACCTGTGGAATCCCGGCAGCTGACATCCGGGCCTGGTTGAAGAAGATCCGCCCAAAGTGGTCGCGGTCGGGGAAGACCTCGGACTGCAGCGGCAGGAACGCCCCGCCCGAGTCGACAAGGTAGATGCACGGCAGGCGATTCTCGGCCGCAATCTCCTGTGCACGGAGGTGCTTCTTGACCGTCATCGGATAGTACGTGCCGCCCTTCACGGTGGCATCGTTGGCAACAATCATTACCTCGCGCCCGTGCACGTGCCCGATGCCCGTGATGATCCCCGCCGACGCCGGCCCGTGGTCGTCATCGCGGCTCGGGTCCGTATACATGTCCCAGGCGGCCAGCGCCGAGAGCTCAAGAAACGTGCTGCCGGCATCGATCAGCGTTGCGATCCGCTCACGGGCGGGCAATTTGCCGCGACTGCGGTGTCGCTCAAGTGCCCGCTCGCCACCGCCCTGTTCCACGTGTGCGATGCGTTCGCGAAGCTGATTCACGTGCGCGCGCATGGAGGCAGCGTTCGCGGCGGCCTGGTCGCTGTCGAGAAGTCCGTGAGCAGAGGCGATGGTTGGCATGGTGCAGACGCTACCGCACCGGGCGGGCGTGCCGCTGTGCAACAGCAGGCCGCAACCTCCCGACACTCAGACAGGGACGAATCGGATCGTGCGCTGGTCGTACGGTTCGGGGCGAACCGGGGCACAGGACTCTCATCGTCGTGCACACCGCTGGCACTGGACACGCCAGGCGGGACTGCAAGTGGCAATGGGAGCGGGACACACGACGATGGACGGAAGCAGCGATGTCTGGTCTTTCTGGGATTACCACTGGCGTTCGCCACATGCTCGATATTGATGCGGCGCTGGGACGGCCAAGCACACGTTGGGACGCCAGAACCGCCTACCGTACGCAGTACGACGGCGCGGACAAGATCGGCGCAGGCATTGGCACGGCGCTGGCAACCCTGGCGCCGGCGGTTGCAATCGGTACGTGGGGTTTGAAGGGGCATTTCCAGGTCGGAGGCAAGGTTCGCCCGATCGCAGCCGCAGCTGGGCTCGCATGGGCGGGTGCGGCTGCCTACGTCGGTCAGGACAAGCTCCGAAAGATCATCGACGACGACGGCCACTTTGGTTCGGTCGCGTCGGCCGGCGGAATGCTCGTCGGTGGCGGCCTCGGCTACAAGTTCGGCGGTCGATTTGCGCCCTACACCGGTCTCGCTGGAATGGTGGCTGGCGGCGTAGCCGGTCGCATGATCGCGGATCGGTTTGCATTCGGCGAAGAAGCCAAGACCCCGGCACCGTCCGAGGTCACGACACACACCTCATTCCCGGGGACCGCACAGGACTTCGTGCGTGGCGCAGGCAACCACTTTGTTGAGTCCGGGCCAATGAGCCAGGGCATCAGCTACGCCGGCTGGGGCATGCGTCAGGCCGTGCGTGACAAGTACAACGCTCCCGAGCGTGGCGGCGCCATGAACGGCGAGCTTGCAGCAATCGCAATCCTCGGAGGCGGCGCACTCGGCACCGCGGCCGGGATCGTCGGCAAGTCCGAGGCCGGGGTGGCGCGAGGCGCACAGATGGCCAACATCGCCACGCGAATGCACACCCTGCCCGGTGCACAGCCAGGAATGTACGCACTCGCGGGTATTCTGGGCGCCGCGACGGCAGTCAATGAGTTCAACCGCTTCTCCAACAACGGCGAGAACAAGCTGGCAGGCGGCATCGCAGCCGCGGCCACGGTTGGTCTTGGTGTTGGAGCGGCGAAGCTGGTCAACCGTTCGGGCGTGTTTGCATCGCTCGGCGGCCCGCGAGCCGCAGCAGCATCGGCCGTGACCGGGCTTCTGCTCGTCAGCGCCCTGTCAGCCGTGCGGATGCCGGTCTCGCACTACATCAATGACTCCAAGGAATCGTGGGCACACCGGGCGAATACCGACAACGGCCCAGCGATGGTCGCGGGCGGAATCGGCGCAGCGGGTGGCGCACTGACCGGAATCGCGATTGCCAAGAAGTTCATCCCGCCAAGCCTGCAAGGACTGCCCAAGGGCGCAATCCTGGCAGCGGGTGGCGTGATCGGAGCTGTTGCGGGCGGAGCAGCCGGCGCAGGATTCAGCGCCAACATTCCGTCGACAGCGACGGGAGCAATCGCTGCAGGAACCGGAGCGGCAGCGCTTGGGGCTCTCTCGTTCGCATTCCGGCGCAATGCCGGATCGGCGGCTCGGGCGGCGCTTGTTGGAGGCACTCTGGGAACGCTGGCGTCGCCGATGTTCACACGGCCGAAGACAACCGACACGGTTGAGCTTGCACCGGGCCCGCTGACACCGAGTGACGACACCACCACCGTCGACGACGGCGCATCAATCTTCGTCTGAGTCGACGTCGGTTCTCGCGTCGATATTCAGGTCAGTATCGTCGGACGCGTCGACTGCCGAGCGGGCGGTGACGGCCGAGATAACTCCGAGCGCCACCCAGGTGGCCGGGTCCTCGAACAGCGCTGCATAGAACATGCTGTGTGCAACAAGTGATGTCAGCCAGGCGGCTGCGATCCACGCGGCGACTGGCAGGGCTCCAGCGGCAACTGCATCGGGCTGACCGCTTCGGCCTGGCGCAGCCGACTGTCCGGTTGCAGCCGACACGGCGAATCCTGCGGCAGTCAGCAGCGCGGCAAAGATCCCCAGCCCGATGACACCGAGCTCCACCAGCACGGTGATCGGAGTTGTGTGGGAGGCAACCAGCTGGCGTGGGCGCGCCCCCCGAACTTCGACCAGCTCGCGGTATGCCGGCTCGAACGACGCGAGGCCCTGTCCGCGCAACGGATCAAACGACGCGAGTACGAGGCCGCCTCGCACCAACGTGACCCGTCCGCCACCGCTGTCAGGGACGCCGGTCAATCGCGACCAGCCAATCAGCGGCGCGGCAATCGTGCACGACAGCAGCAGTACCAGAATGATCCGCCCGGTCCACCGTCGCGACGGCGAAGTCAATGCGGCAAGGCCGAGCACCACGCAGCCTGCGGCCAAGCCGACCATGCTGCTCTGTGACCACGTTCCTGCCAGTGCGGCGAGCATCAGCGCCGCCAGACCCAAAGTGCGATGCGGGAGTCGTTGCAGTGCGACACCCGCAACGATGATCAGTGTCGCGAGCACAAGGTACCGTCCGAGAATATTCGGGTCCCAGAACGGGCCATTGCTGCGAAACACCGGTCCAATTGCGTTGGCGACTGCCACCTTGGGGTTCTGCCATGTGGAGTGCGTGACCTGCTGGACAATCGCAAGTACGGCAGCGACTGACATCGCAGCAATGAATGCGCGACCTGCAGACACCATGTTCTGCTCAGTAGCTACCTCGCGTAGCAGCAGCCACAGAATTGCGAATGGAATGATCATCAGCGCCATTCGCTGCAGGGCAAGGTCCGTATCAAATGCCCAGGTGACTGACATCGCTGACCACATGACCATAAGAGCCAGCAGCTGGTCGAGGACCGGCGTGTCGGCAAATATCCGTCGAACCGAAGCAATCGTTGGCGGACGAGCGCGCATGGTACGTGTCGTCAGCACGCCAATCGACGTTGCCACAACTGCGTACAGCGGAAGCAGAAGGTCGTACGTCTCGCCGGCGAGCGGAATCGGGATCCGAATCGGAAGTGTCAGTGCCCCGATGACCAGCAGGATCGATGGGCGATGCTGTACGAGCAGCGTTGCACCGGCTCCGCAGGCAACAACTCCCAGCAGAAGTGCGGCCAGCACGGCGACGTGCGACCTCAGCGGTTCTGGAGCAACGGTCGCGAGCAGCAGTGCCCAGGCCACGCCGAGCAGTGGCGGTCCAAATGAGCGGGTAGTTGGGGGCGTCAGCACGCATAGTGCCACAGCGCCAGACGCGAGGATCGACCCCGCCACACCGATTGCCTGCCACGCAAGGTCGCTCATCGTGGAGGAACCCGCCGGCTTCGTGGCATGGTGCGAGTCTTCGCAAGGCCAATCCGAGTTCTGTTCCCCGCACGATCACGAGCAACGACAACGAGCTTCTGCCGGAGCTGTGCAGCGGTGAGGTCCATCCCGGTCAGCCCGTGTGGCAGGCCTGCCCAGATCAACAGTCGCGGAGCGCGCTGCTGCGCCCGCACTACGCGGCGGGGAAGCGTGCGAAGTGTGACCAGCCGCTGGCCGTCCCACTCGAGCCATGTCTCTTCTGCACCGCGCGTGCGCACGAGGACGCGAACGAGATGCGCGCGTTGTGCTCGTGACACATCCAGTTCGAGCGCCTGCAGCCGCGGCGGTGCTCGATCAACAGTGATCGTTGCCGGTACATCTACTGACGGGCGGCCGGTGCGGTAGGCAATGTGAACGCTGTATGCGCCTTCCGCAGCCGGTCGAACCTGTCGCGACCGCTGTTTCACCACCATCCCGTCCCAGCGCAGTGCGTGCGGACGGGCACTCATCTGCCGATCGGCCAGGGTGGCAACACGTTGCCCGTCGGCATTGCGAATCTCGACCCGAATATGTCCGGCAATGGCAGGATGAAATTCAACAACCGCGGCATCGCGAAATCCGTCCCCATTTGGCGAAAACGTGTCGGTCACATGTGGAATACCGAACGGTGGGCCCGCGGCTTCAACCACACCGACGAGCCCAGCACCGGCGATGCCGGCCACGGCAAGACCCCAGGGAAGGGCGATCGAAATCAGTCGGTGCATGGTGCGAGTCTATGCGGCTGCAATACTGCGGGCATGCGACTACGTCTGATTCTGGGTGCGCTAATCGTGCTGTTTGCGCTGCCGGTGGGCCAAGCGCCGGCTTGCGGCTGTGGAGCGTTCTTTCCCCCCGAGGATGGTCCGCGCGTCTCAGTATCCAATGAACGCGCAGTGCTCATCCACCAGAATGGGCGAGAGACATTGCATGTCTCGCTGGCGTTCGACCGCGCCGGTTCCGGTAGCGAGGTCGGCCCCTCGAACCTGGCCTGGCTGATGCCGGTTCCCTCGGCACCGGCTGTTCGCAAGGGCGACGATGAGCTGTTCTACGAACTGGAGCGGGCAGCGCTGCCAAAGATCGTCTATCGAACGCGCTGGCACCTGGCCATGTCACCGCCGATGACAGCCGGAACAGCCGGGGACCGTGCTGCCGATGGAGCCCCAGGGGCAGCCGCACCCGCCGATGTGGACGTGCTCAGCAGTCAATCGATCGGGCCGCTTGACACCGTCACGTTGCGAGCCAGGAAGGCGTCGGAACTGACTCGCTGGCTGCGTGAGAACAACTACCGCACGACCAAGGGATTCACCGAAGAGGCGCAGCACTATCTGGATGACGGCTGGGTGTTCGTCGCAGCAAAGATTCGATCGCAGGACGATGTCGATCCACTGGTGGGAGTTCCACCGCTTCGCCTCGATTTTGCATCCGATTCGCCCGTCTATCCCCTGCGCCTCTCGCGTCTTGCCCGAGGACCGTACCGACTGCGACTGTCGGTGCTGACGGCGCATCGCGTGGACATCAGCGGGCTCGGCCGCGTGCGTGAGGAGCGGAGCGTGCCCGCCC
>CAYNNW010000164.1:0-5699 GCA_964398435.1 uncultured Gaiellales bacterium
TCGGCAGCCATCGTCGTCGCGGGTGGCCGGTCGAGCAGGATGCCAGGCGCGCAGAAACTGTCCCTGCAGCTGGGGACAACGACGGTCCTTGAACAGACGATCGCTGCCGTGCAGCGCTGTGCACAACACGTGATCATTGCGGGGACTCCCGCGGGCTGGACCATCCCTCACTCGTTGGTGACCGATCCATCAGTTAGCTGTGTCACCGATGCCCCTTCGATGTCCGGCCCGGTGTCAGGACTGTCAGCCGCTGTCGATGTGTTGGCTGACCTGAGCGACAGCGATATCGTGATCGTCTGGGCGGGTGACACTCCCCCCGTCGACACTGCCGCAATTGGCGTGCTGATAGCTGGCCTGAAGCGTCGACCAGATGCGCAGGTCGCAGTGGCCGTGTGTGACGGCCGGGATCAATACCTGGCGGCGGCGTGGAGAGCCGCGGCACTGACGAATGTCGTACGCGATGCTCGTGCCGCCGCAACAGCCGATACGCAGCAGGGCATGCATCCTGCAGTTCGCGACCTGTATGCACGCGCAGTGGTAGCTCGGGTTGATTTCAGCGCAGTTCCGGCGCTGCAGGCGTCATGCCGTGGAATCAACACGCGCGAAGAGTACGAGGCGCTACGGACTGCCCACAGCTGGCGCTGACCTCAGGGCCGCTTCTTCCAGGCTCGGCCCGTTGGCCCCTCGCCGGTCCACTCCCAGTACAGCGAGCGATCACTGATGCACAGATCGTCGTTACGGTCGTAGCCGTTGATCACGGTTCCATTGATTCCGGTCTTCGATCCGCCCTTGATCCCAACTCGATAGCGGATCGCAGCGTTCCAGGCCAGCCCTTCAGACTTGTCGAGGATCGCAAAGTCGTAGGCGGGCGCCGGCGCCTGGGTCCATTGGTTGGACTCCGGGCCGGTCTGATACTCGAGCGTGAACTTGATCGGCGTGCCGTCGGCAAGGAAGTACTGGCCCTGCGAGTTCATCGTGACGCCGTTGACTGTATCGAGGTTCCAGCGGATGACCACCCACGGGTCCTTCGGGGTGATGCCGGGCTCACTACAGTCGGTGAGATTGGTGCGAATCGCCAGGCTGGACACGGACGTCGCGGACGTCGCGGTGCCAGGCGTCGACGAGTCGACAACACCGCCACCGACCACGGCCACAGCAGTCACCAGTGCAAGCGCAATGACCAGCGCTATCGCAGTCCTGACTCGATGCTCCTTCATACAGGCAGTCCGCCCCGGTTGGTGATACGCAGTGTCGCGTTCAACATCGCGGCGCGCGCACGATCCAGCCAATTGGGCGTGGGCACACCTGCATGGAATATCGGCAGGTTGCCCCGTCTGCTTGAGCCGCCGATCAATTTGCTGCCAACGCGACGCTGGCCACCACCGAATGAACGGTGGTGGCCAGGCAACGCGCACGTTGGTATCCCTCTGTGCAACGGACCGGTTCACAAGGGTGGGCAGGTGTGGTCATTGGTGTGAACCGGAACCTTTATGTGGTTGCCCGGGTCGATCCCCGTACGCCAGAAACTCCACGATGCGCCGATATTTCCGTGATGTCCGACGAAAGTATCGACCCGGGCAACACGATCACCGTACGCCGGGCAAGACTGTGAGTCTGTTCTGTGCAGAACACCTGAACGACATTGACGAAATCTGTCGGCCGCGCGCCGCTCTGGCATCCCGGGTGCGCCCCGGTATAGGGTGCCCGGCATGCATCGCTTCACCCCTCACCTTCGCACCTCACCGTCATCTCGAGCACGCACGCGCATCGGCCGCATCGCCGCAGCCGCCGCGCTGATGCTCCTTGCGACCACCGGGAGCGCCATGGCTGCCACCTGGCAACAGGTGACGGGCGATGTCGGATCGAACACGGTCGAAGTCGCATTTGCACGAAAGTCAACGACCGGCCCGCTGCACGTGATCTGGTCGATGCCGACCCCTGGACAGGCGGCCACGTCATCCAGAAACCGGATTGGGTACCGCCCCGTCTCGACTGCTGGAGTGCTGGGATCGGCTAGCTCTGTTCGACCGAACGACACTGATTGGACGGGGTCGTTCGCCAATCCGGCGATGGCATACGACCCGGTGAGCACGCACCTGAACATGTTCACGGCCGAGCCGTACGACGCGCTCTATGGCGGCGATGCGATTCGATTCCTGAGCGCAACTCCCACCGGCTGGATTCTGACCGGTGCATTCGGGATGACCGGTGGATACGCGACTGAGAACTTTGGTGCGCAGGTCACGCCGGCGGGCGTTCAGTGGGCCGGGTGGACGCACCAGGGCAAGCCCATTTCCTCGCACAGCCCGGGACCAACCGAGGACCAGCTGTCAACGGCAAGCGACGGGGGCATGGCACTTGGCCTGACCTGCTGCCAGTACTACCCGAACATTGCGATGGACGGGTCAAACAATACGGTCGTTATGGGCTGGTACAGCAACATGACCAACAGGCACGGGCTTGAAATCGTCCGGCTCGATCCAACCCCGTCAACATCCGCGATGTACGTTCCCAATAGCGCCTCGAATTACGGCGGAGTCACGCGGTCAGCATCTATTTCGCCGTCCGGGCGCATGGCCATCACAGGACGGATGGGTACCTCCGGTATCTACACGGCGTACTGTGTTGGCTATCCGACCTGTACCAAGGTGAACGTCTGGCGGTGGCCGTCCGGCCCACTCAAGACGATCAGAACCGGAACCAACTCGCTGCGGCATGTTGGCATTGCCAAGGCTCCAGGTGGTCGCCTGTGGGTCTTCTGGTACGACGCAACTGCCGGCAAGATCATGGCGCGACGCTCCAACCCCGCTGCAACGGCCTGGGGGCCGGTCATCAAGGTCTCCGTTCCAACCTCCTCGAGCAGCATCTGGCGACTGAGCGGCGATGGACAGCTGGGCGGACTGGACCTGTTCGCGCACGCAACGACGTCGGTGACGGCCACGTACTACACGCGACTCAAGCAGCAGCTGACGATCACGCCAAGTAAGCGGCGCATCCGCGTTGGCAAGCGCATTCGGTTCAAGGTGACTGACGCCGGAGTCGCCGTGTCAGGTGCGAAGGTGAAGTTCCAGGGTCGCACGCGAACCACCAACGCGGCTGGCTTCGTTCGCTTCCGCGTCAAGGGACCAGGCGGTCGGCGATACAAGGCGCGGGCCACACGCTCTAGCTACACCGCAGCGTCTGTGCGTGTCCGTGTGCTGCCCCGCGCCTGACGACGCGACCGGAACGCGCGACGATGCAGTCGCCGCGCCACCGCCTCCCCATGTAGCGACATCGAGCCCGTGGCGAGTGGTCGGAGCGGTCACGGCAATCGTCGCGCTGCTGATTCCGCAGGGACTTCTGGCGAGCGCAGCGGCCCATGGCATTCTCACGCTTGCCGGTATTGACCCTGGAATATTTGGCAAGGGGCCACGGGTCGGCTCTCGTGACTGGCTCTTCTATATGTGGGTCTTCAACAGCATCTCTGCGCTGGTGATTGGCCTCGCAATCGTCGGACTACCCGCCGTGCGACGTGGCGTTCGGCAGATGTCCAGACACGGTACGGCCTGGACGCTGGCCCGCGGAGTGTGGCTCGTGCCACTGCTTGTGTTATTTGTTGTGGTTCCTGCGATCATCGACCCAACGCAGTTCCATCTCCCCAGCCCACAGCGGTTCGCGCTGCTGATCATCGACGCAGCACTCATTGGCGTCTTTGAGGAGCTGTACGCTCGAGGTCTGCTGATCTGGGGAGCAGGGGGCGTGCGCCGTCCCGTCGCAGCGCTTCTTACATCGAGCCTGCTGTTCGGGGGGCTGCACATTGCCGGGGGGCTGCAGGAGAATCTTGATGCCAGCCTGCTCAATGCGGCGTTCGCAACCTGCCTTGGCCTGATCTTCGGGTCGATCCGGATTGCCGGGGGCACACTCATCGGACTGATGGCAGTACACGGGTTGTGGGACCTCGTTCTGCTCAGCACGACGCGCGACTGGGTCGTCGACAAGCCGGTTACCGCAGCGATGCTCCTCGGCCTGATTCCAGCCGCACTTCTCGCAGCCGCATATGTCCGCTGGGGGGTGCGAGGCGCTCGAGCCGGCGTCCACCCACCGCCCGTACCCGCGGTCCTTACAGAATCCTGACACAAGATTTCTGTACTTCCGCCGATTCATAGTTCATGTGCGGCCGTGACCCGGTGGGGGTGCAGGCGCGGCATGTGGATCAATTGGAGGTCGTGGGGGCTTCCGCTTTTCATGGAAGAAGGGGTCTACGTATGCGTAGTCATGTACTGAAGAAGGGTGCAGCACTGTTTGCAGCACTCTGTATGACCGCCGTGCTTGCGCCTGTTGCGCTCGCCGGCACCAACAGTGAAAGCGAGGGCGGCCAGGACGGCGGCTGCTCGGCAACCAAGGAATCCTCGGGCGAAAGCGGCGGGGGCGGTGATTGTCGAGGGAAGCCTCGGCTGACGCGAGCGATGGCGACCGAGGCTGCCGAGGCCGCGCTGAAAGAGCGCGTCGCGCAGGAGGGGACGCTGACCAAGATGCAGGTCCGCTGCCGACCGACTGCACGGCGCCGCAAGGCCGTCTGCCAGGGGCGGGGCATGTTCGAGGCGTCGGACGGCACGAAGTACCGCTTCAAGGCGAAGATCAAGGTCAAGGCTGTTCGTGCAGATGACGGAACGGTCTCGGCCAAGGCGCGCGTCACGAAGTTCAAGAAGAAGAAGATGCGCAAGCCGCGCCCAGACGGTGAGAGCGGCTCGGGTGGATCCGGAGGCAGTGACGAGCCCATCCGGCTCGAACCCAAGCGGGTTGCCTGACAGGGGCGCAGGCTGACATTCAGGAAGAGGCGAGGGGGCGTCGCATTCACTTCGGTGGCGGCGCCCCCGTCGCATTGTCTGGGAACGTTTACCGCCCCTTCGTGCGGAAAGCGCCCTGCATGTCGATGCCCGCGAATGCCTCCGGGGGCTGACCGCTCGTTGCGAATGCATACAGCGCCGCCCGGTACATCTGCGAAAGCGTCGACGAGAAGATCGCTCCAACGAGCAGCAGGAGCAGGCCGATACCCGCGATCGCGACGCCTGCTACCACGGCGCCTGTGGCGGCGAGGTACGCGCCCAGAACCGTGATCATGATTGCCGGGATGATGATCAGAAATGTCGTAATCAGTGAGATACCGGCATTCCCGACCAGCGACTCGCCCCAGCGGGCCTTCATCACTGTGGCGCTTTTCTTGACTGCCTCGATTGGCCCGCACCCCTCGTAGGCGAGCACGGGAATCACAAAGAACGTGGCGATGCCCCAGGCTGCTCCCAATAGCCAGACGCCGATATTGGCGATCAGCGATGCGGGGAACGGCAGGCGATCAGCAGCCCGGTCAAGCGTCCGCAGAATTGCACCGACCACGACGGCCACGAACGCCCAGCCAAGGATCTGCGGCAGGCGCCCCATTGCAAAGCGGATACCGTCGCGCACGGTGCTGTCCTTGCCCTGCAGGCTGTCGTTCACGCAGCTGACGAGTGCGACATTGAAGAACACCGAGATCGTGGTCGAGACGAATGTCACCACTGCCCCGATGACGTACACCATGACGTCAACGGTGGTGCTACCACCCGAATCCGTTCCGAACATTGCACTCGCGCCGCCGCCGACCGCAATCAACGGAAGAATGATCATCGCCGTGGCAATCAGCGCAAAGGTTGAACTCAGTACCGGAAAGATCAGGAGCGAGC
>CAYNNW010000165.1:0-1147 GCA_964398435.1 uncultured Gaiellales bacterium
CGACTCAAGATCTGCCACGTCGTGCGATGTCAGGATGACGCTGATGTCGTGCTCTTCGTTGAGTCGCAGGATCAGCTCGCGCAGCGTGCGTTTGGCCATCAGGTCCAGGCCGATTGTCGGCTCGTCCAGGAACAGCACTCGCGGCGCGTGCAGCAGACTGAGCACGAGCTCGCAGCGCATCCGCTGACCCAGTGACATCGAATTGACAACACGATCCGGAAGGTCCGCGGCTTCGAACAGATCGAGCAGGTGCGCCAGGCGGGACCGCGCCTTATCCTCGTCCATGCGGTAGATGCGTCGATGCAGCTCGAAACTGTCAGCGGCAGGCAGATCGCCAACGAGCTGGGATCGCTGCCCGAAGATGGTGCCAATGCGCGTGGCCAGGCTGCGGCGCTGTTCCCACGGGACCAGGCCGAGCACTGTGGCGGTGCCAGATGTCGGGTGAAGGATGCCCGTCAGGATTTTGATCGAGGTCGACTTTCCCGCGCCATTCGGCCCGATGTAGGCGATCCGCTCGCCGCGCTCGACGCGCAGATCGAGCCCCTCGAGGGCGACCAGCTCATGCCGCGCTCGCCCGCGCAACCGCACGGCCCCACGCCGTACTGTGAAGGTGCGCGAGAGGCCGCGCGTTTCGATAACCGGTTCGCCCATCTGCAATTGGTAGCAGCGTCGCCGGCAACAGGCAAGCCGATCCGCGGCCAATTCTCGTTGGAGTAGAGGGCACCCGCCATCAACCGCGAACATGAACGCGTGGGACAGCTGCTGCTCAAGGGCGTGATTTCGGGACTGATTGTTGTCGCAGCCAGCGAAGCTGCTCGTCGCTCAACGCTGTGGGCTGCCATCCTGGTATCGCTGCCACTGACATCGATACTCGCGCTCGCGTGGCTGTACGTGGACACGCGGAGCGTCGACGAGGTCTCATCACTGTCACTGTCGATCATGTGGATCGTTGCGCCCTCGCTCGTCTTCTTTCTGGCGCTTCCAATGCTGCTTCGCCTCGGCGCACCGTTCGTCGTCGCGCTTCCGATTGCCTGCGCGGTGATGGCTGTGGCGTACGCTGGCTGGGCAGCACTGCTCGGACGACTGGGCGTCGAGCTGTAGGAACTGTGATTCGACGGCCTGACCTGTCATGATCCGCGCATGTTCT
>CAYNNW010000165.1:1157-5698 GCA_964398435.1 uncultured Gaiellales bacterium
CATCGCTCTCGGTCTCGTCTTCCTTGCACTCGGCGGCTTTGCCCTGACCCAGCTCGGCTCGGTTGGGCAGCTGCTGTCGTACACGTTCCTGCCACTGGGCGGCATCTTTCTGTTCGTCGGCCTGTTTCTGCGCAAAGGCGCCGCCAAGCACGCACGGCTGATGACCAGCGGCACGCCAGGAAGCGCCCGCATCATCAGCGTCCGCGAGACATCGGTACGCGTGAATGACAATCCCGTGATCGCCCTGGAGCTTGAGGTGTCGGGAACCGGCGTGACGCCGTTTACGTCGACAACCAAGACGCCGATCTCACCGCTCGCCTTGTCACAGGTGTCGCTCGTGCCGGGCGGAACATTGCCGGTCAAGATCGACCCGGCCAACCCGACCAGCTTCATCATCGACTGGAATGGCGCGGTCATGCAGCAGGCTCAGGCGACTGCGCACGCCAACAGCTGAGCGCAGCGGGGACCGGCCGCGCCGCACAACTGCCTACATCCAGCGCCGCACGCGCCGGGAATAGGCCAGCCACTCGTCTCCAAATCGCTCGGCCAGCACTCGTTCCTCCCGAGCGATGATTCGCCAATAGATGAGTGCCGGAAACACCAGAATCCCGAGCGCACCGGCGCTTTCACCGAGTATCAGAAACCAGCCAATGAGCGCTAGCTCGAACCCAGCGTAGATGGGATTTCTCGATCGTGAGAACAGGCCAGAGGTGACGAGCGCGCTCGGTGCACGCCCTGGAATGACGGTTGTCCCGCGATTTGCCAGCTGCCGCTCAGCCACCAGAGCTATCCCGATTCCAATCACGATTCCGACGATCCCGACAGCCACGCGAATATCGTCGCCGGGCACCTCGATGGATGGCGCAACTCGACCCGACATCCACATCGCAACTGCGATGGCGGCGACCCACATCGGCGGATACATCACCACGCGGAATGCTCGCGGTGGGCGTGACGTCATCGCCACGACGGGCACGCAACTGCCGTGGCGCCCACTCGCTCAAGAATCAGTGATGCCGGGCACGCACCAATAACCACAAAGACGATCTGATTGACCGCCACGAAGGCTGGAAGCGCCCACAGCCACGGACTGAGCACGAGCCCTCCGACAACACCGATCAGGGTCATCGTTCCGGCCAGCAGAAACAGTATTCGCTCAAGCGGCCAACGCCGCAGGCCATGCGCATGTTTGCGCGGACTCATCGTCGCCTCCCTGGTTGTGGTGGTGTATCCAGACCCGATCAGTGACCGAACGTGACTTTGGGAAGAATTCGACGCAGCCATACTGGCGACGCCCATGCGCGCTGCCCAGCAAGTGCCAGCAGTGCCGGCACGAGAAGCAGCCGCACCAGCACTGCATCGAGCAGCACAGCCATGCCAAGAATAATTCCCATCTCCTTGGGTGGAAGCGGGCCTGAAATGGCGAACGTGAAGAACACCGCCACCATCACTGCAGCTGCGGCGAGAATGACGCGCCCCGAATGGGCGACACCCCCAACGACCGCTTCACGGGCATCGCCCGACTTGTCCCAATGCTCCTTGGCAGAACTCAGCAGAAAGACCGTGTAGTCCATCGAGATCGCAAAGATCATTGCAAAGAAGAACACCGGTCCCCAGGCATTGAGGAATCCCTGCGACTCAAATCCCAATACCCCCTCAAAGTGGCCGTCCTGGAATACGAGCACACCGACACCAAATGCGGCCGCGGTCGCAAGCAGGTTCGACGCCACTCCAATGGCCGCTATCACCGGGGCCTGGACAACGATCAGGAGCAGGAAAAACCCGAGCAGGAGCACTATCGCAACCACCTTCCACGTGGTCGATGACAGCGATTGCTCCAGATCATGATTCTCAACTGCAGCACCACCAACCTGGGCGCTGGACGGCAGATCGTCCCGAAGCCGCTCAACCGTTGCGCCCAGGGCGCTGGACGACGGGTCCATTCGCGGAATTGCAACGATCATTGACAGATCGGACTTCCGACCTGATTGAGGAGGCATTACTGCCGCGATACCTCGATCACGCTCGAGGATTGTCGTAACGCGCGCAACGTCGTCCACGTCCGCCAGTACGTGCAATGCGCCCGGGGCGCCGACGCCGAACGACCGCTGCACCTGCTGATACCCGACACGCGACGAATCTCCTGTGGGGACCACCGCGATTGACGGCATGCCGGTGTCGATTCGCAACACCGGAATTGCTACGACAACGAGGGCAACGATTGCCAATGTCGCCACCACCGCAGGGCGCTTCCAGACCGCAGTTCCCAGTCGTTCGAATCGGCGGGATCGGTGCTCACCCTCGTGAACCCACGGGAGTGACAGGCGGTTGATGCCACGACCAAACCGGGACAGGATCGCAGGCAGCAACGTCAGCGATGCAGCCAGCACGAAAACAACACTGACAATGATGCCCGCTGCCATTGATCGGAAGGCCGGGCTGGGAACCAGCATCACCGCTGTCAGCGAAATCAACACGGTGATGCCACTGAACAACACCGCTTTCCCGGCGGTATCCATTGCCACAGCGACCGCATTCCTTGGCGACAGACCTTCACCGAACAGCGCGGCTCGATACCGGGCAACGATGAACAACGCGTAGTCAATTCCAAGGGCAAGTGCGAACATCAGCGCGAAGTTCATCGCCCAGATCGAGATGTCCCAGACCTGGGCCCCGAGGTACAGCATGCCTGCGGATGAGACGAGGCCCGCGATGGTGAGAACAAGCGGCAATCCGGCAGCTGCGAGCGACCCGAATGCGATGACAAGGATGGCCATCGTTACGGGCCACGACATCAACTCGCTCTTCATCATGGCCGCACGATTCGCCTCGTTGAAATCGCTCCACATGCCTGACGCGCCCGTGAGCGATACGGTGACACCGTCGCCGTCCAATTCAGCCAGCCTGTCCTTCAGCTCATCGGCTGCCCGAACCATCTCGTCGGGCTGCCGGGCTGCGCCGGCGAGAATGACCGCGGTGTCCCCCGAACGCGAAATCGTTCCCGCACGGGCGTCCGGCAGCACAACGCGGGATACCGCATCGTGCTTTCTCAACAACGTCGCGGCGCGCTCGATTTTGCGCTGGGCGGGCCCCGCCGTGACTCCACCTCGGCGGGCGTGCACGACGACCATCAGAGCTGAGGACGACTGACCGCCAAATTCTCTGTCAATGGTCTTTCTGACTGCCACCGACTCGGAGCCAGTTGACTCCCACCCCGCTCCGGACAGTGCGTGCTCAACCCGTGGGGCAAGCACGCCAAGCACCAGAACAACGAGTGCCCAGACAGCGAAGACGATACGGCGATGATCCACTGTCCATGCGCCGAGCCGACCAATTGGTCCGAGATTCGGCTCGCTGTCGTCGATGCGAGCCGGTGGCGGAGCGGACGAGGATTCGAGCGATGCCCCCGCTGGGCTCGCGTCGGTTGATCGTGTGGTGGACGTCATGATGCACTCCCGTGAAGGCTGTCGTGGGTGTCCTGCAACTGGGCGTAGATGCCGCCGCACACCATTTCGCACAGACCGAAGACCGACTCGTCGGCAATCGAGTACTCGACTGCGGTGCCGCGCTTGACGCGGGCAACAATCGACGCGTCGTAGAGCAGCTGCAGATGCCTGGATACGTTCTGCTGCGTGGCGTCGAGCTGATGCTGCAGCTCGCCCACGGTTGCTGGGCCGCTGCGAAGCTGATCAAGGATCCGCAAGCGCATCGGCTCGGCCAGGATCCGGAATCGGCGCGCTATGGCTTCGAGCAATGACGCAGGGAGCGGTGAGGGCAGTGGCCTCGCAGATGGTGTCGCGTGCTTCTCCATGCGACACACAATAGCACAACTGTACAGTTGTGCAACTGTTTGATTGTTCAGCTGGTCCTGAGTGTGGGAAGCTGTTGCCCGATGTCGCGACGAGCGCGCCCGCCGGGCAGATCGATCGCATCCACCGCCGAGTACGTGGCTGCTGTCGCGGCTTCAGGGGAACTGGCTCGGCCTGTCACGGTGACGATCCGACCACCTGCTGCGTCGAACACATCACGTGCCGCGCGCCAGTGCCCTGGCCCGACGAAGCACGAAATGTCGGGGCGCCCATCGGCTGCACGAATGCCCCTCACCTCTACCGGGGCGGGCTCCAGCTGATTCACCGGATAGCTGGGACCGGCCACGCAGACCGCTACCGCGTGTTCGATTGCGGATACGGGCGCCGTTCCGGCAAGCGATCCCGCTGCCGCGCGCCACATCAACTCGAGCAGGTCGCAATCCACCACACGCACGAGGGCCTGGGTTTCCGGGTTGCCCATCCGGCTGTTGAATTCCAGCACGCGCGGGCCGTCGTCGCAGAACATCAATCCGGCATACAACACACCTCGGAATGGCGTCCCGGCCGAGGCAAGCTCGCGCACCACCGGCGCAACCAGCTGCTCGGCGACCCTGTCGACATCCCAACCATCTGGAAGCGGTGCGGGCGCGTACGCTCCCATGCCACCGGTATTCGGCCCGGTGTCACCATCTCCGAGTCGCTTGTAGTCGCGGGCAGCAGGGAGTGCCCGCA
>CAYNNW010000166.1:0-5688 GCA_964398435.1 uncultured Gaiellales bacterium
GCGGCGAGTTCCAGTACGCCAGCGACCTGGTGGCCTTCATCCGCGCCGAAACGGGCCGGGACTTCCACATCGAGGTCGCCGCCTACCCCGAGGTGCATCCCCAGGCCAAGTCGCCGCAAAGCGACCTGGAGGCCTTTGCCACCAAGGTGCGTGCCGGTGCCAACTCGGCCATCACCCAGTACTTCTACAACCCCGATGCCTACTTCCGCTTCGTGGACGATGTGGCGGCATTGGGCGTGCACGTGCCGGTGGTGCCGGGCATCATGCCCATCACCAGTTCCACGCAGCTGATGCGCTTCTCGGACGCCTGCGGCGCCGAGATCCCGCGCTGGATTCGCCTGCGCCTGCAGAGCTTTGGTGACGACACCGCATCCATCAAGGCTTTCGGCTTGGATGTGGTCGCCGGCCTGTGCGAGCAGTTGCGCGCCGGCGGCGCGCCGACCCTGCACTTCTACACCATGAACCAGAGCGTGGCCACGGTCGCGCTGTGCGAGCGGCTGGGGATGGTGGCACGCGCATAGACCAAAAAAAAAGGGCCTTTCGGCCCTTTTTTTTGTAACGGGAAAGTCGTTCGGATTACTTTTCGCCCTTCTGGATTTCGCCAGCCTTGTTGGCGGCCTTGGCTTCGGCCTTGACATCGGCGCGGGCCTTGGTGGACTTCGCAGGCTTGGTCTTGTCGACTTCACCTTCTGCGATTTCACCAGCCTTGTTGGCGGCCTTGGCTTCGGCCTTCACGTCAGCCCGTGCCTTGTCGGACTTGGCGGCCTTGGGGCCCTTGGCGTCGGCGTCGCCCTTCTGGATTTCGCCAGACTTGTTGGCGGCTGCAGCGTCAGCCTTGACATCCGCGCGCTTGACATCCTCTGCGTGGGCCATCACGGCGACGGCAGCGATCATGGTCGAGAGAATAAGTTTGAGTTTCATGCGAGTATCTTTCGAAGAGTTGGTATGGTTCCCGAGTCCCCCTTGCCAACGGCGGGAGGTATTTAGTGTAACGGTATCTACAGGGAATCGGTTGACGGTAGGTGGCGGTTGTGGTCGATCTGTTCTCGCGCCAAGTAGTGGGCTGGTCCATGGGTAGCCGCATTGACACGAGCCTGGTCCTCGATGCATTGCTGATGGCACTATGGCGCCGCCAGCCGCATGCGCCTGTCATGGTTCATTCTGATCAAGGCTGCCAGTTCACTGGCCACGAGTGGCAGGCTTTCCTGCGCGACCATAACCTGGTCAGCAGCATGAGCCGGCGTGGCAACTGCCACGACAACGCTGTGGCCGCGAGCTTCTTCCAGTTGCTCAAGCGCGAACGCATCCGTAGGCGGGTCTATACAACCCGTGACGATGCGCGAGCGGATATCTTCAACTACATCGAAATGTTCTACAACTCACAGCGCCGTCATTCATCGGCGGCAGGCCTATCCCCTGTAGAGTTCGAACAGCGACATTCCCAACGGCTCAAAAGTGTCTAGATAAGCCGGGGCGATTCAACCGACCTTGGCCCGGAAGATGTGGGCAACATGGATGACTTGATTGAGGGCGTCATGAATGCCGTGGCCCGAACGTCGCTGTTCACTGTGGCACTTTAGAATCGACCTGCCGAGCCTGTCCCCGCGCCCCCATCAGTTCAAGAAAACGGTCATCTGCAGGAAGAAGTGAGAGTGACATGGGAGCGAGCACCGACGCTGACTCGGGCGCATCGATGGTTCGACAGCTTCCAGGTGAGGCCATTCGGGCCGCCACCCATGCGGTGAATGGATTACCCCCCATGCCAATCCGCGGACGGTATGCCTCGGGAATCGGCCGTGTGATCAGCGAGCTGGGGCGCGGCGTCAGCGAGCGCATCACCGCAGATGCAACCTTGCCCCGCCCCCCATAGAGCATCTCGAGGGGGTCGACGGCGAACATTGCCCGCCCCGCCTCGAGTGGCTGTACCGCGCAGCCAATCGATTCCAGCCGCTGCACGATGACCTCTGCAGCAGCAGCCGACCGCGCCGCGTCACGCTCGATGACATGGGCAGCCGGCTCGCAGCCCAGCGCCACTGAGAGCGTCATTCCAGGCACCACTCCAGCGGCTCGCGCCTCGGCACTGGCATCACGCACCGGATGCCCGGCAACGGTGCCATCGACCAGCAGCAGCGGCCCGGCCAGCGATCGTCGCGCTCCAGCCGCATGTACTCGCAGCTCGAAGTGCGGCAGCCATGTACATGCAACGATCACTCCCCCCAGTATATCGAACATATGTTCGATGCACCAGTCTGGCCTCGATGCAGCAAGCGGGTCGGATACCATCGCGCAGGTGCCCGCCCCACGCATCGATCACCGAACCCGCCTTCCGCTGGCCGATGCGCTGCAGGCACTGATCATGCTGTCGGCAATCTTCCTCTGCGCAGCTTTGGCGCTGGGCCTGTTCTATCCGCGCCGCCCAGCCGAATCAACGGGCTGGCCAGGCCGCAACTCTGCATGCTGCACGCTGGCCGAACACGTAATCCGCTCAGCCGAACGAGGCGCGCCAGCCGCCACTGTGCAGGCCGCACGTCAGAACGAACCTGCCGCCACCTCCGTGCGTCCCACAGCCGACTGGCCACTGTGGGACCGTATCCTGCATCTGCTTGCACGAGCTGGCATCGACCCGGCCGTCGCCGGAATTTCGTTGGCATCGATGTTCGTGATCACCACGGCAATGCTGCTCGGCAGAATCGCCCGGCAGCTGGCTGCTGTCGATGCCCAGCCCGAACGCGGCGCGCGACGTGCCGTGGTGCTGTGGCTGACCTGCCCCGCAGTGTTGGCGCTGGTCGCCCCTGGTCCCGCGGCGCTCGCTGCTGCGCTGGCGACGGGCGCCTGGCTTGGGTCCCTGACGCGCCACGCGGTCGTGGCTGCAACGTTGCTGGGAATCGCAGCGGCTGTCCACCCGCTGACGCTGGTGCTGCTGCCGGTGGTCGTCCTGCGACGCGGCCTCAGATCCATTCTCGAGATGCGAACAACAATGCACGTGGCGATCGCCTGCGCGATTCCGCTGGTTGTATTTGCAGCCGGGCTGGAACCACGAGCACTGCCCAATCCAACCCTGTTCGAGCCGCTGCGCTCTGCGCTCCACCAGGCCTGGTCCGGCATCACACATGCCTGGGGGCAGCCACTGGACTTGACGGCACCAACGCTCGCCACCGACCCGCACGCCCAGGCCGCGCTCGCACTCGCTGGACTTGCGGGCCTGGCACTCCTCTGCCTGGCGGCCGTCGGAACATTTCGTGCGAGCGGCTTGATCGCTGCGCTGCCCCTCGTGCTTGCGGCACTAGCCGCTTCCTGTTTCGTCATTCCCGGCGAAACAACGCTTCGCGTGGCCGGAGGAATCTCACCGGCGTCCCCGCTAGCAACGGCACTGGTGGCCCTCGTCATGGTGCCCACCTGGGTGCCTGCCGCCGCCCGTCTGCTCGACCGGCGCGACCTGCTGACGGTGGCACTGCTGGCGCCAGCCGGGCTGCTGCTGGGATCGTGGAGCGCCGCCCGCGCCCTCTGGCAGATCTCACCGCTGCCCTAGCCACTTGAATTCCGGGCAATTGCTGCCGATATGCACCGGGAGATGCCCGCGCACGCCCACACGATCCAGCAGGTGCTCGACGGCTGCCCTGAGCAGCCGCCGGCGATGGTGCTCGCGCAATTCGCCGCGCAGCTTCGTTCTGCCGCAACACCAGCGTTGTCATCGGCCGACATCGCCAGAGATCTGGCCAGCTGCTGGCTGGACACCGATCCGATCCGGGAGCGGTCGTCGGTCGGAGCCGCCGACCTGCTGGTTCGCGCCGGGGCACTGTACGAGGCGCAGGAGCTGCTTCGCCGGTCAATGCGACTGCGGCTGGACGGCGCGGGTCCGCCCCTTCGCCGCTCGCGCGCACTGTCACTGCTGCTGACCACCCTGGCCGGCGATGCAAGCGAACATGCGGCCGAGGAACGAGCGCGAATTCGCGTTGAACATGCGACCACGCTCAGCCTGCTGGAGCTCGAAGAGGCAGACGCGGCTTGGGCACAGGCGCTCGAGGCAACGCAACAATTTCATGGGCCCTCGTCCCTGCAGTCGGATGAGGTCAGCGCCCGCACGGCCTACTGGCGCCACCGCTTGCACTCGACGGGCGAAACCTGGATCGATCTCACGACAATTGCCCAGCGTGGGGAACCACACCACGGGCCGTGGGCTCGGGCCTGCAGAGCCTTCGTCGAGATGCACGATGGCAACGCCGTGGCAGCACTCGCCCAGTGGCTGGAACTCGCGCACTGCGACGACATGCTGGCAGATCCGCTGCTGTACACGATCGTCCTGCGCAACGGTGGCACGACCGCAGCCAAGTGCGGCGACCTGGACCTTGCTGCCGAGTTGCTCCGCCACTCGGCCGAGCGCTCGTTGCAGGCCGGCGACATCGACGGCGCATCGAACGCCCTGCTCAACGACCTGTGGAACTCGTTCGAGAACCTGGATGCTGCGGGCACGCAATCAACACTCGCAACGCTTCACGCCCACTGCACCGCCGACAGCGAAGAATTGACAGTGCTCGCGCAGTCGTGCCGCGCCCTCGTGGACCTCGCACTCGGAAGCCCTCGAACCGCCGTATCACGCGTCGAGCACCTGACCGAGCGCACACTTCGACTGACATCTGAGTACTACCGAACACATGCTGCCATCTACCTCTGCGAAGCGAGCGAAGCGCACCTGGGCGGATGCCAGCCGCTCGTCAACGACCTGCAGGCAATCGCCGCCACGGCTGACGATCCCAGCCTTGATCTGCATGTGGCACGGCTGGGCGCACGTATCGCGCTGGAACGCGGCGACGGCGACGCCGCAGCCAGATTGATCGCACAGGCGCCGCGTAGCGACGACGAATGGACTGCAGCCGAGGTCGCTGTCTGGTGTGGCCGATATGGACGAATGACAGGCACGGCCCGCCTGGTTGAGCAGGCCAATCGAATCGCTGAGCCGTTGCGCGGCACCACTCGATACGTGGACCTCGCCCGACGGGAGATCGATGCATTCCAGCGCGACGACCAGTCCGCAATTGACGAGGTCAGGCGGGAGTGGCTGGCGCGCGGCTTCGTCTACGATGCGCTTCTGGTCGAGGCGGCAGCAGCGGCCGTCGAGCGAAGCGCCCGCCGCACGGCATCGGTCAGGCAGCGAATGGAAAATGTACGTGCGGACCTGCTGAGCATCGGTGCCGATGCTGACGCCCGCCTGTTGGGGCGAACTGCGTCGGCGACGGCACGCCAGCAGTCGATGCGACTGACACTGTCAGCCAATCCAGTATTCGCGGGTGTCAACCCGGCACGTGTCAGCCAGGTGGAACGCGTATCTACACTAATTCGGGCGCAGCCAATGGCCGAACTGCCGCTCGAGCACCACGATGGCATCGTCCTGCTGCAGGATGGAACGGTCCTGCTTCGATCGCTCGACGGCACTCGCCCGGCAGCAGTCGACGTCCTGTCGAGCGGCGACGTCATTCCCGCCGACGAGCTGAGAAGCGGCGCGACAGCTCCGACCGCTCTCGATACATGTGTTGCCTGGCTGATTCCCGACGATCTGTCCGAACGGATTGATGCGGACGGTGCAGACATTGAGCAACTGCTTACCCGACGCGCATTGTCACGAGTTGATCGAATGAGCTCACTGCTGTCGGCTGCCACGCTGCCACTTGATCAGCGCGTAGCGCGGTTGGT
>CAYNNW010000167.1:0-5669 GCA_964398435.1 uncultured Gaiellales bacterium
GGCTTGCCGCATTGGCCGATGAATTGGGCCTTGACCATCGGGTTGTCTCGCTGGACGACACGGACGCACTGGTTGATGCACTACGGGATGTTGCTGTTGTTGCACACTGCGCTGGTCCGTTCGCAGCCACGGCCGTGGCAATGACTGACGCATGCATCGAATCGACAACTCACTACTGCGATATTTCCGGTGAGTTCGCAACCCTTGAGGCAGTCCTGCAGCAACACGATCGCGCACGGGACGCAGGTGTAACACTTCTCCCGGGCTCAGGCTGGGATGTCATTCCGTCCGACTGCCTGCTTGCAACCGCTGCAACCGACGTTCCACATGCAACTCGCGCCGAGCTGGCCATCTACAGCAATGGTGGAGTCAGTCGCGGAACGGCGCGAACGGCTGCGCAAGCGCTCGGCACTCGTGCCCGATGCCGGCGCAATCATTCATTTACGGAAGTGCCAGACAGCCAACAGCTTCGAGTGGTTCCGTTTCCGAGCGGCGACAGGCAGGTGGTTCCCATCTCCTGGGGAGACATCGCAACGGCGTACCACTCCATACAGACCCCGGACGTGACAACGTATGCGGCGCTGAGCGATCCACGGCGACGTGCACAGCGCCTCACGACACTGGCTGCACGAGTTCCCGCTGCGGGCGCCCTGCTGCGTTGTGGTGCCGATGTCGTGGCGCGCCGCATGACGGGGCCACGCGAAGATCAGCGACGTGGCGGGCGATGCGAATTGTGGGCTCGCGTTTCGAATGACGATGGCGAGTCCACCACACGGACCATGATCACTCCCGACGGATACTCGTTCACGGCAGAGGCCGTCTGCCGAGTCGCCGCCGCCCTGACAGCCGGCAATCTTCCTTCGGGGGCGCATACGCCCTCACAGGCGTTTGGGCCAGGATTTGCAGCATCGTTCGATGGCGTGACTGTCAGCGGCTGACGGGGCGACGGGCGACCGGGGCCCCAATGAATCTCAAGTCGCGGTGAAACGATGCCGATGTGCAGTTGGTGAAATCGCGATCGATGGATACAGCACCGCACCGGTCCAGGCCAAATGGGGCACTCTCGACGGATAGCCACGACTGGCACGGCGAGGACCTGAGCAGCACGATAATGGTGGATTTGCCGCTCCCCGTGGACGGCACGACGGCCACGATCGGTCGTGGCGATGCGTGCGACATTGTGCTCGAACACGATCAGGTGCCTACCGAGGCAGCGACGCTGGTGGCAGAGAACGGCGAGTGGACAATCGTCGATTCCGGAACGTTCAATGGCGTATTCGTCAATGGTGTACGAGTTGCCAGCCGACGGCTCGCAGACGGTGATGTCATCAGGATTAACCCCGCACGAATGAGATTCATTGAGCCCGGGACCGTGCTCGTTGAGTTGATTCCCGCCCGGGGTCTCCATCTCGAGGTTGTGGATGTCGTGCAGTGCAGCGGTGCGCGACGCCTGGTTGATCAAGCGTCATTTACGGCGCTGCCCAATGAGCTGGTCGCCATCGTGGGGGGAAGTGGCTGCGGGAAATCGAGCATTCTCCGGTCGCTCACCGGCTTTCGTGAACCGGACGGCGGAGCCGTTCTGATTAATGGCGAATACCTGTACAACTCGCTTCCGGTCTTCCGTTCGATGATCGGGTTTGTTCCACAACACACATCGCTCCCTGGTGGATTGACCGTTCACCAGACGATGCAATATGCCGCCCGACTTCGTCTGCCGCGAGGCGTCCCACGCGAAGAGCGTGAGCGGCGAATACACGAGGCACTCGATGACGTCGAACTTGAACACCGGATCGATTCGAGAATTCGCACACTCAGCGGAGGAGAGCAGCGTCGACTGTCAATCGCGCTCGAATTGGTTCAGCGTCCTCGCATGCTCATACTTGACGAGCCTACGAGCGGGCTCGATCCGAACCTCGATCGCCACATCATGCGATTGTTCAGGCAAATTGCTGACGCTGGCTGCACCGTCATCGTGGTCACACACACTCCCGCTCAGCTGAAGCTGTGTGATCGCGTCGTGTTCTTTGCAGATGGCGGCCGTGTGGCATTCGAAGGGCGCCCCGAAGAGATGGAGCGATCGTTCGCGGCCAACGACGAAATTGACTGTTATGCGATTGCGTCGAACAATCCAGAGTTTGCCATCAGCAGGCATGTCGAAAGCCGAATTGGAGCCGTTCCTCCCGTTCCGTCGCGACGAACAAGCGTGCGCGATCTGCAGGTGGAGCGGGCAAGCTTCATTACACAGCTCGCAGTGCTGTCGCGCCGGAACACCGCGATTCTGCTGAGTGACCGCAAGAACCTGCTCTTGTTGTTGGCGCAGGCGCCGATCATCGGGCTGCTCGTTGCACTCGTATCTGCGCCCGGTGCATTCGAAGACACGACGGTGATTGCCCAGAAGTCCATTCAGGCGGCATTTGCCATAGTTCTCTCGATCACCTGGCTCGGATTGATCAATGCGGCGCGCGAGATCGTTCGCGATCGTGGAATGTTGATGCGTGAGCGAATGGCTGGCGTCGGAACGGCCCCATTCATTCTGGCCAAGATCCTGCCGCAGGCGGTCCTGCTTCTCGTTCAGACGTTCGTGCTGCTGTGGATAGTCGCCCAACGCACCGGCATCCCCAAGAGCGGGATCATCATGGCACCGGCACTCGAGATTGGTCTGAGCACATTTCTGGCGGGCAGTGCCGCTATGGCAGTAGGACTTCTCTTCAGCGCGGTCGTGCGAAATGAGGATCGTGCGATCTCAGTCGTTCCATATGCATTGATGCCGCAACTGCTGTTCGCCGGTGTGGCTTTCAGTATTCCAGCAGCACTCGACTGGGTAATGAGCAGCCAGTCGTCATACTGGGCAACATCGGCAATCAGCGTCACTGTTGATGCGTGCAGTCATCCGTATGTCGGTGGACCAACGTGCCAGGCCGCACTGCGCGTTGCACCTCAGGCCACCGCATCGACACTGATGACCGCCTGGGCGATTCTCGGACTGTTGACAGGCGCAGCGCTCGTCTTGACTGGAATCGCCGTGATGTTGACTGATCGAGCTGCAGGCAGTCGAGGAAGGTCAACCGGTCGAGCAAGTTCAGCTTCTGACCGGTCCGCCATGGACGAACCCGATGTTGAACGGGCTGAAGACGGTACTCAGGAGGTCGCGTGATGTCAGTCGGCGATGAGAATGGCACACATGCGGCAGAATCCGAAGACCTGTTGGCTGGTCGGTTCGCTCTCGATAAGTCAAGCCTCAGCAGCTCCACCTGGTCGACCGCGTGCGCCGATGACATGGCGACTGGCAATCGTGTTCGGCTCCGCCGGCTGGATAACCTGAACGAACGACAGCGTCAGCGGCTCGAGCTATTGGTTCGAGCGCTCTCAAGTATCAAGCACCCGAACATCCAGGCTCCGGTGGGCGTCATCAAGGACGACGACGCATCCGTTGTCATTTCGCAGGATGTTGAGTCACTGCCCAACTCACGATCGCTGGCCGCGGAGAAGTTCCCTATGGCTGGTACCCAGGCCTGGTCGATTCTCGGTGGAATCGCTGAGGGGCTCGATGAGATCCATCGGCAGGGGATCGCACATGGAGGACTGACGCCGGAGTCCGTCATCGTAATGGACGACGGGAGCGTCAAACTGGTCGGGATCGGGGTATCCACGCTGGATCCGCGACCACGATCCGAGCAGGCATTGGATCCCGAGGTGCCCATAGAATGGTGGGCACCCGAGCTGGCAGTCGGGGCGCCGATCAGTCCGGCAAGTGACATCTACTCACTTGGATTGATTGCCTCGATGATGGTTACAGGGGAGCATCCGTTCTCTGATCTCGAGTCCGCCGATCGACTGGATGCGGTTCGTCAACGGCTGGCGTCGAACGCCGGCACAAACACTCCGAAGAGCGGCGACCGACTTGCTGATCTTTCGCAGTTGATCACGCGAATGCTTGGTGCCGATCCGGAGGCGCGTCCAAGCGCCGAAGAAGTTGTTCTCGAGGCGTCAAAGCACATGCCGCGAGACGCAAGGCGGCGCACGGTTGCTACTGCAACCGGTATGGCTACGGACGTGGCCGTCCGCGTGTCGTTGCGCAACGCTGCCGAAATCGACAAGCTGGATGCTGCGACGACCGCGGACCAGGAACATTCGGCCGTCCGTGTGCAGCCCGTGGTTGCGCCTGTCAGTGCCGACGAATATGAGTATCGCGTCCGCAGTGGTCGGTGGATTCCAGGGTGGACGCTGATCATTGCGCTTCTGGCAATCGGAGTTATCGCGTTTGCGGTAACCCGTGCCATTGACGGTGCGGATAAGCGGTTCGAGCGCGAGGTCAAGGACGCCCCGTCGGCCCGTCTCGCTGCGGTTGCCCAATCGACAAGTGACGTGCAGGCTGAGGCCACCGATGCACTGGCCGCAACGGACGAGACAGACCAGAACGCAATGCGAGCTGTGCGACGTGCTGGAATCAAGCTCGAAGACGGTGCGCAGGCGAGTCATGATGAAGCCAGCAGGATTGAAGTCAAATCTGCGGGAGACATGCAGGCCAAGCAGGCAGTTCTCGCTTACCTGCGTTCACAGGAGCGTCTCGGCATCGAGATGAAGAAGGTGCCTGTTGATCCCCGACAGTTGACATCGGTCTCCAGTCAGGGCGTCGGAGTTCGCGGCCACGAGCTTGCGACGGTCTTTATCGATGTCAGTGTCGCCTTGGAGTCGCGCAAGCAAACGGCTCCGCCAGAGGGGCCCATCGAGCAATTACCTGCGGCTGCCGAGCATTTCATGTCGCTGGGGCGACGGGCCGACGTCAATCGGCTTGCGAAGGAGCAGGCGAGCCTGGTCGCCGAGATCGAGCGCCGACAGAAGGAGGCCGGTGCTGCTGCGGCCAAGAGGCAGCGCGAGGCTCTGAAAGAGCTGGAGAAGAAGTTGAGGGACGCCGAGCGTCAGAGCCTTGGTCAGGCCAAGACCCGATTCAACGGGCAGATCACGCGACTTGAGCGTCGCTCGAACAGCGCAATTGCCCGTGGCCACATGGCAGCGAAGCGGTCAAAGAAGTGCCCGGCAAAGGGAATGCCTGGACTCCAGGAAACGATCGTTGAGCGGGGACAGCTGTTGTTCCTCGCAAACACAATGATTGCTCCTGACCGACCGTCATCTGCTCGACTGACCGCCCTCCAGCAGCGGCTTGCAGTGTCGGTAGGTGACGACATGAAGATGGGATATCAGTCACCAACGAGCGGTATTGCGAATCCACGATGCAGTATTCTGAATCAGTCCGGCGGCAAGCCAGGCTGAGGATCAGCTGCTGGTAGCGACTACGCGTCGCGCAGTGCGCTCGCCGCGACCACGTGCCCGTCCGAATCAAGGGCCACGACTGACCAGCGGGCAACATCCTTGGGGTTGCGGTAGCTGGGCAGTTCGGCCTTGGGTTCGGTGACGTCGGCTGACCAGGTCGGTTCGCCATCCTTGTTGAGCGCAGTCAGTCGGTAGGTCGTGGCGTCAGACACGGCTTTCCAGGTGAAGGTTCGGTCAGTCGCTGGTGAGCCGGCAGCGGGCTTCGACAGTGTAATTGTGTCGGCACCCCCACCCTTGACCAGTGGCTTCTCGGCTGTGCTCTTCGACCCGGAACCGGATTTCGACGAACCACTGTCGCTGGAGGAGGAGCCACACCCGCTGATGAGAACGGCGGCAGT
>CAYNNW010000168.1:0-706 GCA_964398435.1 uncultured Gaiellales bacterium
GCCATTCGATCGATCCCGGCAGGAGAATCGCAGTGCAATTTGGTCGACTCCGGAGCGGTCACGCCGATGCCCTTCGCCGCCGCGTTGCCTCCCAATCGTTTCGTCGTCGCAGGAGTTGTTTGGTTGTGTGCGACCGTGATCAGTGGCTGCGGATTCCCGAATGATTCGCGGGAAACGACAGTCGCAAGGCACCCCGCATCCACAATCCGTTCCAAGGATGCACTCTGGCTGGGTGGCCCACAGACTCCTGACGGCACTAGACCGATTGGGGAGATTGGCTCGGATGGCAGTGTTACGTGGCACGACTCTAAGAACCGGCGGCTACTGGATTCAGGTGCATGGGGGTACGAATATGCATTCGGCCACAATGACCGGGACTATTTCGTAACCCTGAGTCTTCGGGGTACCGAAGGAACTATCGACATCTACACGTTTGACATCTTCAACGAAGATATGACTCTGGTCGCCACCACTGAGATGAGGTTCGAATCCCCGCACGGTGCTCGACAGCCCTGGGACGAAGCCGAAGCCCTGATGATCAGAACACTCGAAGACAGGAGTTGATGGTCAAACGCATGGCAAGCGCCGCTCGAGTACGTCTACGACTACGACGAGATGAAGGTCGTGCTCGAGGGCGAGCTCCACCTCGTCAACCTCGACACCGGGCAGGAGCTCGTCGCACGCCGTCACGACGCGATCTTCTTCC
>CAYNNW010000168.1:716-5645 GCA_964398435.1 uncultured Gaiellales bacterium
TGATGGTCAAACGCATGTCAAGCGCCGCTACGCACTCAAGAGCGCGATCGACCCAGCAATCTACTTGCCCCGAGAGCCCAGTCCTGCAAAGACTACGAATGACGGAAATAGGTGTGTTCCCGGCATTCAATGGCTATAAGGCATGGACAATGCTTGAACTGGTAGCAGCAGTCGTTCTTGGCGTAATCGTGTCAATTCAAGCTGTGCGTGTTGCTACAAACCTCTCAAATACACCGTCACCTGTGCTTCGGAAAACGACGGCGATGCTCGGGGTCTACGTAGTGATTCTGGTTGGGGGGTCGATGATCCACCTGAGTTCGGGAGGGCGGCATGCGCAGCGCTCTGCAGTGATCGGACTGTCTCTATCAGCCATACCAGCTGCGCAATTCATCCTTTTCGCGTACGTCCTGCGTCGTACGTCACAACGGAGATCCTGACAGTCGTTGCTGTCGGCCATAATTGATGAATGGAATCATCTGCGCACAACCATGTTTGAACGATCGCCGCATCCGAGAAAGGTGGGCAACCACGAGGCAGCAGTCATTGTGGCTCTGCTGATAGCGATTGGATGGATCTCGGTCGCCGCGCTGGGAGACCTGTCCAGATGCCACACGATTCAACGATACGTCGTTCCGAGCCTGGTTCCGCTCGGCATAGGGACGTTTCTGAGCATTCGGGTGTCATGGAAGATTGCACTAGTGTTCGCTGCGCTTGGGTGTAGTCTGGCTTCACCGTCCGTATACATGTTGATTTCCGACTACTGCGGTTAGCACTCGTCCGCTGCGGTTTCGGCGTTTACCGCCAGGACCAGATGGTTGGCTGGTCATAGCCCAGGGTAGACCACATCAGAAAATCAGATGTCCAATACTGATGATCACAAAGTCGGGCGACCGGGTCGCTCCGTTGGAACTGAATCTGACGACCGCCCCGTGGCAGGCCACTTCGCTGCGTGGCTGTCGATATGGGTCTTGATTGTCGGCTGCACCGAGCTCGAGATTGCTATTCCACACAGGCGTACCGGCAGGTCATTCGTTGAATTCTCAGAGTTCAACGCGAGCGAAGATAACTGCATCGTGCGGCTCGACGGCTCTGAGTCTCAGTTACTTGGAATCGACCAAGTGTCGTGTGAGCCGCGATACGAGTTCGAGTCGCCTAATGCCGAGGCCTATCGGAATATGCGGCGGCTCCTCGCTGATGATTGGTTTCCGAGGCAGATTCCTTCGGACGAATATGTCAGGGTCGACGTTCGCGTATATCGCTCGATGGATCGTGCCCTCATCGATCTCCGACCATCCCAGAGCGATGAGTTCATTGGTGCGAGAGTCGTTCATCCGACAACCGATCCAAACACGGAACTGTACAGCCCCCATGCAGAACGCCGCGACCTCTCAATTGTCGTGGACGATGCTGACCACGTAATTGGCTTGTGGTGCCCATGGTCACTCATTCCGACCGAAATGCTTACACCACCAAACGGTCAAGACAGCTGACCACGGGGACATGACGGGTTCGTCGGATCCGTCACACCCGGCGAGTACAAGCAGCACAAGCCAACGGTGACAAGGCGCTACTGCTTGACCGCAAATCGTGAAGCGAGGCCCATGACGCCGCCCCACATTCCGCCAAGTACCAGGCCCAGAGGGACGGCACGACTGCCTGCACCGAGTCCTCGCATCGCCAGCGCACCACCAGCTGCCCCACTGACTGCGCCGGTGATACCGCCAATAGTTGCCGCAGCGACGTCCGAGGTCGGCTGAGTGATCGACAGTACGGCAGCTGATGCAGCGAGTGCTACTCCCATGCCGAGCACACGTGGCTCAAACGCAGGCACGCGGCCATGCGTTATCTTGCTCAACACAAGAGGAAGGCCAGCTCCTACGGCTAGGCCTCCCGCTCCAAACGCTGCGGCCTTCGGCAGACTGACTTGATAATTGCCCGCTTGGGATACTGCGGAGATTGCCATGGTTGTCCCACCTGGTCGTTGATTGATTGATCAACGGCACCTGGGCCCGCGCTAGTCCCGTATCTTCATATCGAGAATGGATGCAACTTGTGTCTCAAGCAACTCACCGCTTGCGGCCGCCCGGCGGATCTGCCGTATGAGCCGATGCAGGAGCTTGACTGCATCGTGTGGCTCGACGGCTCTGGCAGCTGAGGGCGACGATCTGTTCACCGGAGCCCTGACCGGCGCGATCCACACCCGCACCCCAGCAGAACGCGCACTTATTCACTGGCTGATCGAAGACATGTGCCACTATCCACCGCACGGTGAATCGATGGTTGGCGATGAAGAAATCCTCCGCGCCCTCCCAGCCGCAGAGTCCGCCGCGGGATGACACCGCAACCCGCAACCCGCAACATCCGTTGTGGTTCATTCGATATGCAGACAACTTCAGCGCGGGGCCATCAGACAATCGAGGGGAATATGATGACTTCCGCACGCTCCTATGCTGCCGCGCTTGGCGGTATTGCACTGTCGACCATGGGGCTGTACAGCCTTCACCGATCGAAGAGTGTGAAGCCCCCCACACAGATCACACCGCGAGCACGTGAAGCCTGGATTACAGGCGCCCGATGCGGAGATGCATTCAACACACTGGTAGCTGCGTCGCCACTCGCACTCCTTGGAGCTGGAGTCCTGTCCAGAAGTTCGCTGCTGACCACATCAGGTATCGCCGGGACCGTTACCGCTGCAATTGGATTTGCGTTGCTGTCGGATGAACCAACCCCGACGTGAGCCCATTCAGGACTTGCTGGGGATCTTTGAAAGCGCGAACAGTACGAGCCCCACGCGATCAAGCGGCTTGCCTTCGCGCATCTGAAGTTGTGCCGAGATCTCCTTGTTCACCGTGAAGGCCGTGCTGCCGTAGATCGAGACTGCGCTGGCGGTGGCCAGGCTGTCGCCAACCACAGTGGTTGTCGATCCCGGGGCGGCGCGCAGCACGTCCGGTACCTTCAGTGCTGATGCCGTTCCAAGCACGTCCGAAGCAACCGTGAAGCCCGTAGCAAGCGATGGCGAGCTGACGAACTTGGGCACGTCATCCACCAGTTTGAGCGCTGATCCTGCAACCGTCAGCGGCACTCCGAGCTCTGGCTGACCAACGACATTGAGAACCAGCCCAGCGAGCTGCGCCACCTTCCCCACGGTCGCTGACGTCGAACGAACCGTGTCCCACGTGTGATCGATGCCAATCTGGTCACGCTCGATCTCACGCCCTTCAACGCCTGGCCTGAGCCCACCCGTCCGTTGGTCGAAGTCGTCGGCGCCGAACGTTCTGACACCCCGCCGCTGCGGCCTGGCATGGACGTCGTGGTCGTGTTCGCTGACCTCCAGGCGCCCGCCGTTCCAAACCACTGAGCCACCGGGATCCGCAGTGCCGGACTGTTCGAAGTAGGTGACTTCGGTGCGTGGACTGCCGTCGTCGTTGCGCCCTGCGCCGGTTGGGTTCTCGACCCGGTTGGACATGAACACATTGATCCGAGGTGGCACAAGCGGGCGCCCTGCCGCGTCCATTTGAATCGGCTCGAGCGGCCCGCCCCACTCTTTGGTCACCTCATTGTGGGTAATGTCGCGCCCTGAGCCATACGCCGGCTTGATGACGTCGGTTACCGTGTTCTGAACGATGCTGTACGCCGCGCCCGATTCGAACCGTTTGATGTCGGTCGTGATCTTCTCGTCGCTCGACGCAGCCGGGTGCCGTACGTTTCCAACGTGCGTTGACTGTGTAATGTGAGTGTCGCGGGGCACGCCATTGCCGTACATCTCGCTCAACTCTTCGGTACGAACCGTTGTGGGTCGGTTAGGCTCCCGGTTGTCGGTTGTATCGGTAACAATTCGCTCCGACAGCGGTGTGCCGTTTGCCGCAAAGTTCTGCGACTGTTCGCTTTGCACACGTAGGTTGTCGGCAGGTTGCGAATCAGTCACATGAGTGATGTTCGAGCCGCGGGGTGCGCCTGTTCGATCGGTCGTATGGCTGATCGTCGTTGTGGTGGTATCACCAACTCCTGCGGGCAGCTGAAGCGACGACCACTCCTGCTGGACGGACAGTCGCTCGACCCGGCTTCCATCTGGTCGCAGGCTCGCAGATGCGGTCACCCGACCACCACCCAACGGTGCAGACTCTGCCCGACGCTCAAGCGTTACGGGGTCGACGACGTTCAGAACGACCTGTCCGTCGTCACGGACTGAGTAGGGATTCTCGTTATAGTAGCGGGCCTTCTCCTGCTTCGACCACTGCTGGAAATCGGGGACGGGATCTGCCTCGTGTCCCGGCTGCTGCCGGGCAGCTTCGGCCGCGGCGAGGGCATCCTGATAGCGCTGATCGAGCGAGGCCTCGAATGCCTCCTCCCGGGCTTTGAGGTCGGGTTTGCTGCTCTCTGGAACGGTCTCAGGTATCGGCAGCGAGCGCGAAACGTCGAGCTGCCCATTCGCAAACGAGGCCGCGTACACGGTCCCATCGCCATCAACAAAGTGCTGGTGCTCGGCCCAGTACGCCTGCTGGGCAGCCAGTGCCGCCTGTTTGCGCTCCGGGTCATCCCCGGCGTCAATCACGGCCTGGTTCAGCTGTGCCTGCTCGGTTTTGAGTGGCTCGCGCTGCTCGGGTGGCACGGCAGCGTCGAGCGTTGCCGCATCGTCGGCAGGTGGCGGCGGCGCACCAGTATCGCCGCTTGGCGCTACATTCTGATCAGCAGCGGGAATTACACCCGCATTGGGCGACGCCGCCGGGTTCGCGGGCGGAGGTGATTGATCTGGTGCTGGTGGCGCTGGCGGAGTCAACTCCTCCACGCCATCCTGCGCGTCGGCAATTGGGGCTGGCGGAGCTTCGGGAGCGGGTTCAGGCGGTGGCGCATCGGCAGCTGGCACGTCTGCGGGCGCAGGTGTATCTATTGATGCACCGGTCGATACTTCGGCAACCGCCATTGTCCCCT